>NZ_KE992670.1:0-61076 GCF_000466465.2 Clostridium sp. KLE 1755 | reverse complement strand
GCCGCCCCCTGACACAACTCCCTTGAACCCTGGAGGCAGCATAAGGTTTTTTAGGGCGGAAGTGAAAAAATAGTGAAGTAATTCGGGGAGTGTTGAGGAAGGATGATGGGGGAATGTTGGTTTCAGATCGGAAAGGTCAGCGTATTTCGTGTGTTGAGCTCAGGGAAGTGATTTAGGTGTGCCGGAATCCATCCTGTAAAGCGATTGGGGATGGATTCTGGCAGTAACTGTGAAGGGAAAGTAGAGTTATAAATTTTATGACATTTATAATCGGAGGGATGTCAGCATTGGTAGATGGCGGCGCCTTTGGGGGGGAGTTGGAGGGTGGTTCCGGCTTTGCAGGGGCGGTTTTCCAGGAGGCTTGTGCCATCGGTTTCCAGGGGGAGGGAGACGGGAAAGTCGTTGTGGTTGAGGAAGAAGAGGAATCTTTTTCCGTCTTTGTCCCTTTCTGTGATTTCCACGCCTTCACAGGGTGGGTATACGGGGGTGATATTCTGTTCGTCCAGTATATGCTGCAGGAAATCTGCATAAAAATCTTTGTCGGATCGGGTGGCTACGTAGTAGGCGTGTCCTTTTCCGTAGGCGTTGGCGGAGAGCACGGGGGTCCCTGCGTAGAAGTCGCTGTCGTAAACGGCGAGGGGCTGCGCTGTTTCCATGTGCATGATGTCGCAGATAATTCCGGCTTCGTGGGTTTTTCCGTTCCAGGTGAAGCTGTTCTTCATATAGGAGGGGAGGGCGTCTGTCTCTTCTACCCAAATCCCCAGGATGTCGCGCAGTTTTCCGGGATAGCCGCCGGTGATAACCAGATCGTGTTCGTCTACGATGCCGCTGAAGAAGGTGGTGACAAAGGTGCCGCCTTCCCTGACAAAGCTGCGGATTTTTTCATCTGTGCCGGGTTTTGTCATATAGAGGACGGGGGCGATAACTACGCTGTATTGTGACAGATCGTCTTCTGTGGAAATGATGTCGGCGGGCACGTTTTTTTCATAGAGGGCTGTATAGTAGAGGAGAATTTCGTCCATGTATTTCAGTTCGCAGCTGGGGCCGGCGGAGTATTCCAGAGCCCACCAGTTATCCCAGTCCACCATGATCGCAGCCCGGGAGGGTGTCCTGGAGTCAAGGGTAAGGTCGCCCAGGGCTTCCAGTTCATGGCCAAGCTGGCTGATCTCACGGAAGACGCGGGTATTTTCGTTGCCTACATGGTCGATGACTGCGCCGTGGAATTTTTCGCAGGCGCCAATGCTTCTTCTCATCTGGAAAAACATGACCGCATCCGCACCGTGCGCTACTGCCTGGTAGCTTAAAAGGCGCATGACGCCGGGGCGTTTGAGGAGGTTATAGGGGTGCCAGTTGGTTACGCTGGGCGTCTGTTCCATGAGAACAAAGGGGGCTCCCTGCTTCAGGCCGCGGATGAGGTCGTGTCGCATGGCCACAGCGGCGTTGGTATCCACAGTGTCGGGATAGTTGTCCCAGGAGGCAAAGTCCAGATATTTCGCCCATTTCTGGTAATCCAGGGGTTTATAAAAGCCCATGAGGTTGGTGGTGACCGGGATGTTGGGGGTTACGGCTTTTACAGCCTCGTATTCCGCGCGGTAATTATTCAGCATGGAATCTGAGTTAAAACGGCGGTAGTCCAGGGAAATCCCCTGGAAGGTGGTGCGGTTTTCCGCAAAATGTTCGCTTTGCAGGTTGGGTGCCACGATTTCATCCCAGTCGTAGAAGGTATGGCCCCAGAAGCTGGTGTTCCAGGCGCGGTTGACTTCTTCTATGGTGCCGTATTTTTCCTTCAGCCATACGCGGAAGGCTTTTTCACAGTTTTCGCAGTAGCATTCTCCGCCGTATTCGTTGGAGATGTGCCAGGCTACGATATTGTCATATTTTCCGTATCTTTCAGCCAGCTTTTCGGCCAGCGCCCTGGAATATTTCTGATAGACGGGGCTGTTGGGGCAGGAATTGTGGCGGCTGCCGAATTTACGTTTCATGCCGTTGAATTCCGTACGCAGCACCTCCGGATATTTTTTTGCCATCCAGGCGGGGTGGGCGGCGGTGGAGGTGGCAAGGACTACCTTCAGGTGATTCCTGCGCACCAGGTCCATAATTTTGTCCAGGCGTTCAAAACGGTAGGTTACCTCGTCAGGCTGCAGGGCCGCCCAGCTGAATACGTTCAGTGTTACGCAGTCTATCCCTGCCAGATGGAACATGCGCATGTCTTCTTCCCATACGGATTCCTCCCATTGCTCGGGATTATAGTCTCCGCCGTATAACATTTTTTTTGCCATATTTTCTCCCTTCTGCACACGGAATCGCGCACAGGCAATTTATTATGAAAAATTGTTGCAGTACGGATAACCGTACCATTACAGAGCCGGGGGGTCTTTCCTGCTTTTCTTTCCGGTTCTGGTTTTTTAGGGGTTCCAGTGAAAACGGGTGTTCAGCCATTCGCAGCTCATTTCGAACCAGTGGGCCACGTGGGGGTAATCGTCTCCCACCTCTTCAGTGCACATGGACAGGCCGTGGTGGCCGTGTTCAAACAGGTGGCATTCCGCAGGGATGCCGTGTTCGTAGAGGCTTTTAACAAAGCGCATGGTGTTGGCTACGCAGACACAGTCGTCATCCATGGTATGCCAGCAGAAGGCCGGCACCGTTTCTTCATTGACCTGTTCTTCCAGGGAGAAAAAGGCTTCCTCCTCCGGAGTGCGGTCCGGTCCCAGCAGGGCGCTGAAGCTGTCATGCCATTCGGGATGTGCTTCCGGCCGGGCGGAAATCACGGGATAGCTGAGGACCATGGCGTCGGGGCGGTTTTTCCCAAGCTCTGAAGGATAAAATTCCCGCAGTTTTTCACTGTTCCAGTGGACGCCCAGGCTCCCCGCCAGATGGGCCCCTGCGGAAAAGCCGATGACTGCGATTTTTTCCGGATCCACGCCGTAAAGGGCGCTGTTTTCACGGATATGTACCACACTTTCGGACAGCTCGCCCAGAGGACGCAGGCCGGTGGCCGGGCGTTCCAGTTCCCTGCCTGTTGTGCTGTAGTAGAGGATAAATACCTGGAAGCCTTTGGCGAAATAGGCTTCAGCAATGGGATCGGCCTCTCTGTCGGAGCAGTATTTATAAGCTCCGCCGGGGCAGATTACGGCGCAGGGGCGTTTTTTCCTGTGCGCCATTTCTTCATAATAAGGATGCAGCCAGCCCACAAGAAGGGCCTGGGAATCCTGAATGGGATGAATTTCTACTGTTTTCATGTGTGCTCCTGTCTGGTGTATTTTTCAGAATAATAATCGGACCCACGCTAAGCGCGGGTCCATTTTCGTTATACAATATCCTGTGATTACAGTCAACCTTTGAATACGGTCCGCCGGAGGGATCTTTGTGTGAGCCGGTTCCTGATTTCCGGGGAAACCGTAACGGTCCAGGAGGTCCGTCGTCCTGAGCTGTTACATGAAATCAGCCTTTTACTCCGGCAAAGGCAACGCCCTCCACGATATACTTCTGGCCGATGCAGTAGACAATGATAATCGGGATGACGGAGCATACCGTACCCGCCATGATGGCACCGTAGTCTGCGGAAAACTGCTGCTGGAAGCTTGCCAGTCCCAGCTGGATGGTTTTCAGCCTGTCGCTGTCCAGATAGATCATGGGGCCCATGTAGTCGTTCCATACGCTGTTGAAGGTGAGTACCGTCAGGGTAGCCAGGCCGTTCTGGGACAGGGGAAGAATGATTTTACGGTAGATGCCGAAGGTGGAGCAGCCGTCAATTTTGGCCGCCTCATGAAGGCTGTCTGGAATGCTCAGCATGTTCTGGCGCAGAAGGAATACGCCAAAGGCGCTGAAGGCCTGCAGGACGATGAGGGAAAGGTGGGTATTGTACATGCCGAAAGCCTTTACCACGATGAACTGCGGAATCATGATTGCATGCCAGGGAACCATCATGGTTGCCAGGTAAGCTACGAATATCTTATCTCTGCCGGGGAAATGCAGTTTGGTGAATGCAAATGCCGCCAGGGAGCAGGTGAACAGCTGGAGCAGTGTGATAATGACTGCCAGCTTCAGCGTGTTCAGGAAATATTGCAGGAACGGAATGCTCTGCCATACCTTTTCATAATTGAGGGTACGGAATACCTCGGGAATCCATTTTACGGGATAGGAGAAAATCTCCGAATTCAGCTTAAAGGAAGCGCTGACCATCCACACAAAGGGAACTAACATTGTAAATGCGACAATAGAACAGAAGAAAAAAATCAGGACGGTGCTGATTTTCATTTTCTTTTTGTTCTGTCCGTCTTTTGATTTTGCCATGCCAAACCTCCTTTAATCCTCGTTTACCCAGTTTTTCTGACCCTGCCACTGAATCAGTGTTATGATCAGAATGATTACAAACAGGAAATATGCAATCGCCGATGCATAGCCCATTTTCCATTCTCCGAAGGCTTCTTTATAAATACGGAATACCAGCACGCTGGTGGAGCGTCCGGGTCCTCCCTGCGTGGTAACATTGATGATGTCGAATACCTGGAAGGACGCGATAAAGCAGAGGATGGTTACCATGAAGGTTGTGGGGGAAAGCATGGGCCAGGTCACATGCCAGAACAGTTTCCAGGAGTTGGCGCCGTCGATTTGGGCCGCTTCATATAAATGGTTGGGAATGCTCTTAAGCCCGCCCATGAACATGATCATGTAATAACCGGCCTGCTTCCACACAACGACGATGATAACCGTTAAAAGCGCTGTTTTTGTGGACATGAACCATTTGGGAAGATGCTCCTGGGCAATGCCGATGCCGCGCAGCACCTGGTTGACGGGGCCGTCTACCGGCTGGAACAGCAGCATGGCGATACAGCCAATGGCTACCATGGAGGTCAGGTTGGGGAAGAAAAACACGGTCTTGAAAAATCCGCCACCAAACAGCTTCCGGTTCAGGGCCAGGGCCAGAATCAATGAAAAAGCAATGGTAAGCGGCACGCTCACCAGGGAGTAGATCAGGTTATTTACCAGGGCCGCCTTGAACTGGGAGTCCCCGAACATTTTGATGTAGTTGTGCAGTCCCACAAAATTCCATTTGAAACCGTTGTAGTCAGTGAAGCTGATTAAGAGCCCCAGGATGATCGGGATTGCTGTAAAAATGAAAAATCCGATAAAATTGGGGAGCAGATACAGGTAACCTGAGATAGCTTCTCTTCTTGCCGCCCTGCTCATCCTTTTTTTAGGTTGTTTTTTTACGGAAGATGCCATATTCCCTCCTTTGTTGCATGCTGTGCCATGCAAATTAGCTGTGCATGTGTGCCGCCCTCCGTCCGTAAGAGCGGATGTTTACCCGGCAAAATCCGGCGCCCCTGTAATAGAGGTGCCGGATTGCGCGGGTACTCTGCTGTCTTAATTCATAATCTCGTCACGTAACTCGGCGTAATTTTCAAACGTTGCATCCAGTGACTGCTCATCCAGCAGGTAAAGCTGTAATTCCTGATTGTAAGCTTCAATCAGAGATGCATAGCCTTCCTGGCCCTTCTGCTCGTCCTTGATCTTGGCTGAGAAGCGGTATTCCACACCGGGAACGTTTACTTCGGATTTGAATACTTCCAGAGCTTCATCGGTTGCATAGGAAGGAACATCATGGTTCTGGGCAATGATGGTGGTTCCTTCAGGAGTGGTGCAGTAGTATTCGATGAATTTGTATGCTTCTTCCGGATGCTTGGAGTTGGAGGAGATTACCAGGTAGGAGCTCTGTCCAACGCTGGAGCCTTCCGGTTCGCCGTCGAAGATCGGCAGCGGCGCCGCGCCCCATTCAAAATCAGCTTCCATCAGTCTGAACATCCAGTCGCCGTTGATCATGGTGTAAATATTTCCTGCTTCAAAGTACGCCTTGATGTCAAAGGTTCCGGAGGTCATTTCTGCAATTCCGGGAGCGCTTGCGTCATCCACGTACATACGGTGCTGAATCTGTGCAAATTCTTTGGTTCTTGTCAGGCTTTCGTCATCCAGGTATTCGCCTGCTGCGACAGCGCCCAGGTTGGGAGTCCAGATAGGCATCAGGCCACCCCAGTATTTGGTTCCGCCTTCTTCACCGGTGAGCTCCTTAATCAGGTCAAGGTATTCGTTCCATGTGAGGTTTTCAGGATAATCGATTCCTTTTGCATCAAACAGTTCCTTGTTGTAGAAAAGCATCCAGCAGGAACCGCTTGTGGGGTATCCGTAAAAGGCGCCGTCAGCGTCGGTAACGCCTGCAAGGGAGGTTTCCTTGATGGGGGAAAGATCCACGCCGGATTTCTCAGCATAGGGGGCAAGGTTTACAAAAGCGCCGTTGGCGGTATACTGTGCCATCTGCGCAGGGGTACGTACCCAGTAGATGTCGGCGTCTGTGGAGCCGCCTGCTGTCATTACCTTAACCTTATCGTCATAATCGCCTTCTGCGATGCTGTGTCCCACCACTTCAATGTCACTGTTGGCAGTGTTAAATGCTTCGATTTCTTTCTGTGCCACTTTTTCCAGGTCGGTGGAGTAGTAGAAATTTACTACTGTTTTATCAGAACCTGCGGCAGCTTCTGAGCCTGCGGCGCTTTCTGCGGTTGTGTCTCCTGATGCTGCGGTGCTTCCTGCATTGTCGGAAGAGCTTCCGCATCCTGCCAGCAGGGTTACTGCCATGGCAGCCGTAAGAAGAATGCTTAATGCTTTCTTTTTCATAATGTCCTCCTTTGAACTTTTGTTTCCAGTCACTTGATGTTTTCATTATAGCTTTTACATTCATTCTGAAAAGTCACAAAAAATCTACACCTTACAGGCATAAAAAAAGCGCCTGATTTCTTCGGTTTTTACCGTAAATCAGGCGTTTGGCATAAATTTTAAAGTTGGGGTGCAACAGCAGAACTGCAAAAAGAGGATGAATTTTTCTACACCCTCCCTCTGAAACTGATGTACGCAATAACAGTAATCAGGCGTATTTTCTTTGAAACATATATACTTACTGTGAAGCGTTAAAATGGGGGAGCTGAAATTTCTGCCCTTCTTCAATTTCGGTTCAGGTTGTTTCGTTCCTTCAGGTAATCCTTCATGGTCTGATCCAGAGTCTTTTCCCCTTTCAGGTATGAGGCGGCTTCTTTATCAAAAATATCCCTCAGATCCTGATACAGAACGTGCTTGCCTTCTTCATTCTGCAGGATGGCGTCAAAGAAAAAGTTCACATGGATGGCGCCTGCGTTCTGCTTATAGCTTTCCCTGCCTTCTTCCGTAAAATAGGAGGGGAAGCAGTAGTGGGAGGCCAGGATGGAGGCCCCTTCTTCTCCGCAGGCAAACTCCAGGAATTCAAAGGCATTTTCCGGATAGCTGCTGCCGGAATAAACCGCCAGGTAGGAGTTGCTCCCCACAGAGGTTCCCGGTTCCACGCCCTCCGACAGGGGAAGCGGCGCCGCGTCCCAGCGGCAGCTAACGGTCCCGGAGGCTTCCAGGTTCTGAAGGATCTGTATGGTCCAGTCACCATTTATCATCATGCCGATTCCACCGTCCAGGAAGGCTTCATAGCCAGGGGTGTAAATTTCTTCCATTTCCACGGGGTTGGGATGGCTGTGATCCTGGTTGTAGAGTCTGTCCATCAGCTGCAGGAACTCTTTTGTGGCGGGAAGCTCGTCATCATAAAGATATTCTCCCAGCTCCAGCGCCCCCAGGTTGGGAACCCATATGGGAAGGTAGCCGCCCCACCTCTTCTGTCCGTCTGGCGCCGTGCCGTCAATGCGTGCCGCCAGGTCCGCATATTCCTCCCAGGTCATCTGTCCGGGATAGTCCATGTGCAGGCCGTCAAAAATATCACGGTTGTAAAACAGGAGCCAGATATTCTGGATGAAGGGCAGGGAGTATATACTTTCATCTAACTTTACGATATCCAGGGACTGGCCGTATTTGGAAATGTCCAGTGCGCTGCCGCCCACCAGCTGGGACAGATCAAAGAGCTGTCCCGCCTCCGCCATGCGGTTGGATTTGGAGGGCTGGCGAAGCCAGATTACATCCGCCTGGCCGCCTTCTTCCAGAAGCTTATTCAGCCGGTCTTCATATTCAGAATCCTCCAGGTAGCGCATTTCCACTTCGGTCGTACTGCTTTGTGCATTAAAAACTTTGACCAGATCTTCCATGTAGGGAGCGCTGACCGTTACATCATAGCAAATAATTTTCTGCTTTCCCGCCGGCTGGCTGTCGCTGTATTGCGTATCCTGCTCCTTCTGCACTTTTTGGCAGGAAGCAAGGAAGGACAGGGAAAGCAGGAAAATCGTAAGTATCAGGAAATGTCTTATTTTCTGCTTCATTTTGCGTCCTTCAGATCCATATTTTTTACATTATGAAGGTAATCATAAATTTTAAGGTCATTGACCCTTTTTACCACTTCCGCCATGGAATCAAGATCGAATTTTTTAAGGATATTGTGGATATGTCTTTTCAGGGTTGTCATTTCCACACAGCGCATGGCGCAGATTTCCGGACGTTCATAGCCCTGGCGAAGCAGATCAAGGATATCAATTTCCGTCTGGGTCAGCTGGGTTACCAGCATGAGATTATACAGGAAGCTGTCTTCGCTCTGCTTTACCCGCTGGAATTCGCGGCGGATTTTCTCCGCGATCACAGGCCGTATGGGGGAACGGCCGTAATAGGCATCCTTCACGCAGGTGATCAGCTCCTCCTGTCCGGAATTTTTCAGCACATAATCGGATACTCCCAGCTTAAAGGCCTGGAATACGTTATCATCATCCTCGTAGGAGGTGAGGATGATGATTTTTACCTGGGGATACTGGGACAGGATCTGGCTGGCCGCATCCAGGCCTGCGGTCCTGGTTTCCATTTCAATATCCATCAGAATGACATCGGGCTGGCAGAGCACGGTTTTCATTACCGCCTCATAGCCGTTCTGAACGGCGGCAACCACTTCAAGCTCGCCGTCTTTTTCCAGCAGACGCTGGTATTTTTTCAAAAGCGCGGGCATATCCTCCGCAATTAATACTTTTATCATTTTACTCCTATCTGCGTGCAAGGCACGCACTTAAATCAGGAAGGCTGAAGGCAGGGCTTCAGCTTTACTCCTATCTGCATGCATGCTATATCCGGGTAACCGGGAGGTATACGTGGAATACGGTTCCCTGGCCCACTTCGCTTTCCACATCGATTTTACCGCCGGAGTCGGTAATGATTTTATGTGTCAGTGTCAGGCCCATGCCCCAGCTCTTTGTCATTGGCTTTGAGGTGAAAAAGGGGGTGAAGATATTCACCAGGTCTTCCTCGGGTATTCCGCAGCCGTTGTCCTTTACATCGATAATTCCCCATCGGCTGTCAGCCAGCAGCATTACCTGAATTTTCCTGGTTCTCCCTTCCACCTGCCTGAGGGCATCGCAGGCATTGTTGAGAAGGTTAATGAGCGCCTGGCCGATAAATTCCCTGTCTGCAAATACCTCCGGGTCCTCACCGGGAATGCTCACCGACCACTCTATATCCGTTTCCGGCCTGGAAGATTTCGTATCCTCCACGGTCTGCCGTACCAGCTCTCCCAGCCGCAGCCTGCGGAAATTCATGGTGTTGTCCTTGATATGCCTGTGGATATCGTCCAGCCGCCCGTAAAGCGCTTCACAGTGCTCCACCAGAAGCTCCTTGTCCCTGCTGTCTTCCTCTCTCACCTCCAGATTTTCCACCTCGGCCTGCAGGTTGAGCAGTTCATTTTTCATAAAATGGCAGAAAACCCGGGTGGACATGTTTACCGCATTGATGCTCTGGGATACCTCCAGGCTATAATTTTCCATCTTAGTCCGAAGCTCATTCAATCGGTAGCTCCAGGCAAGCATCAGGATGATAAAAAGTAAAATGAGGTAGGGCAGCGCGCGGTATAACGGGATGTAGCTGTTCATAAACAGCATTTTATAGGTAACAACATCCATTGCCTTCGAGTACTTTATCATCTGCATCGGGAGGCGCCCCATGAACATCAGATAGCATAGGATCAGCATAAAATACGATATCAGAATGATGATCAGGGACATCCGGTACACCTTAATATGAGGCACCCGGAGCAGGCTCACCAGTATACTTCCCAGACAAAGAAAAAGGAGCAGCAGGTTCATGACAGAGGTCGCCGTTCCCATGCCGTTCCACAGCCTTTCCACGCCGGAAACCGTCATGTGGGCCGGATAGAGGAACGAATAGGCGCGGATGTAAATTCCAGGGCTGCAAATGATGTATTCCAGAAGGAAAAAGGCTGCCGCTGCGGGGCAGAGCCTTCTGCATTTTTTCCTCTCCTCCTGCTTCATGAAGGAGGCTGCAAACACCAGATTGCTTGCCGTAAACAGAATACTGCTGATATTCAGGCAGTTTATTACGGCTTCCCTGGAAATCTTCAGGGAATAGAGCCTGGCCGCCATCCCCCTGGGCACCAGGAAATAACGCAGGAATATACTCAGATTAAATGAGGATTTACAAAAATATAAAATAAAAAAGCACAGTGATGTCAGGAAGAAAAACAGAACCAGAAACATGGATATCAGCTGCATGGTCCGGTATTCGGATCGGGTAAAAAGAAGCAGCATAATCATCACTGCGCACACAAGTATCAAATATACCATTTAAAGCCTCCACAGCCTGTAAAACAGGCATTTTTTCGGATCCGCTTGTATCTTACAATAATTGGTCGGGAGTGTCAACGAAATGGACTTCCTTGGGCCGCACTTTTCCTTCCACGGCTCCGGCCACGGAGTATTCATTATAAATACGCATGATATTCTGCAGCAGATCCGTATGTTCAAAATCCTTATGGTATACCATATTGATCTCTCTTGTCATGCTCAGGTTCTCAATGGGCAGTCCCGCCATCTTCCCTTTTTTCAGTTCGTTTGCGCAGGCGCTCCTTGCCAGTATGGAAACGCCGAAATCCCGGCGCACCAAATCCTTGATGGTTGCCACGTTGTCTACTTCCAGTATGACATTAAATTCATCCAGTGATACATTATTGCTCTCCAGATGGGAAATAAAAAGATTTCGGGTTCCTGAATCCGGAAGGCGCAGAATCAGGTTCTCTTTCTTCAGCTCATTCAGGGTCACCATGCTCTTTTTGGAAAGCGGGTTCTTATTGGATACGGCCAGAATCAGGGAATCTGTATCCAGCATGACCGAATTGAAATTGGGATCCGTAATCCTGCCCTCCACAATGGCCAGATCGATCTCATAGGTTTTCAGTTTCATATAAAGATTGTTTATGGCATCAGAAATAATTGTTATGCGTGTACCTTCGCTGAAGCTGCTGTATTTCGCCAGTACCTCCACCATGATATTACTTTCGGAGGTATGTGTGATGCCCACCGTTATTTTCCGGGCATGCCTCCTTTCATCCTTCAGGCTCTGCTGCAGGTTCTGATACAGGCTTACTATTCTTTTAGCGTACTTGATAACGATTTCTCCTTCGCTCGTCAGCTTGAGATTTCCCTCCCCGCGGACAAAAATGGTAACCCCAAGCTCCTTCTCCAGCTGCCTGACATGCTGGCTGGCAGCCGGCTGGGTAAGCGAAAGCTTCTGCGCCGCTTTGGTGAAACTGTTCAGTTCATTAACCGTAAGAAGAGTGACGAGCTTGGGATCTATCATGGAATGCCTCCTCATAAATTTTCATAATGAGATAGTTATAAATCATAATTTGCCTTTATGGTTTTCGTTGATATAATTGTACCATAGAAGGGGAATATAGCAATACAAGGGGGTCTTTTTTCATGAAAGAATTTTATAATAATCTGGACGAGGCGACTCTCGTCTTATGTTCTTTATCTATCATACTTTTTGCGGGGTTTCTTCTCACCCGCCTGACCAAACGGCTGCATCTTCCGAATGTGAGCGGCTACATCCTTGCGGGCGTGCTGATCGGGCCGCAGGTCGCGGCGCTGGTGCCCTCCCACATCCTGGATCATATGGGGTTTGTCAGCGATATTGCGCTGGCCTTCATCGCTTTCGGCGTGGGAAAGTTTTTTAAAAAGGATGTTTTAATGAAAACGGGCTGGAAGGTGGTAACCGTTACACTTTGGGAATCTCTGCTGGCCGGCCTGCTTGTTACGGTAAGCATGCGGCTGATTTTTCACCTGTCCTGGGATTTCTGCCTGATTCTGGGCGCAATCGCCACGGCTACCGCACCGGCGAGCACGATGATGACCATCAGACAGTATCATGCCAAGGGCGATTATGTAAATGTGCTGCTGCAGGTGGTGGCGCTCGACGATGTGGTCTGCCTGCTTACCTTCAGTGTGGTGGTGGCTGTCATCAATGCCGGAAGCAGCGGCCATATCCGGATAATGGATGTGCTTCTTCCTGTTGTTTATAATGTGGCGGCGCTGGGAATAGGTTTCCTTTGTGGCTATCTGCTTTCCAGGCTGCTGACGCCCGCCCGGAGCAAGGATAACCGTCTGATTCTGGCCATCGCCATGCTCACGGGGATATCAGGGCTGTGCTCCGCTTTCGGGCTGTCGCCGCTGCTTTCCTGTATGGTTTTCGGCGCTTCCTATATTAATCTTACCGAGGATAAGAAGCTGTTCCGTCAGGTGGATCGTTTTACGCCTCCTGTGCTTTCCATGTTTTTCATTGTTTCCGGCATGAGCCTTGATCTTACTGCGCTGAAAACAGCCGGGGTTATTGGAATCACCTATTTCCTGATCCGCATCATCGGGAAGTACGGCGGAATGTATCTGGGCTGCGTCCTGACTAAAATGCCGGCTTCCCACCGAAATTATATGGGGCTGGCGCTGATTCCCCAGGCAGGGGTGGCAATTGGCCTTGCTTTCCTGGGACAGCGGCTGCTTCCTGCGGAAATCGGCAATCTTCTGCTGACCATTATTTTATCCTCCTCTGTTCTCTATGAGCTGGTGGGGCCGGCCAGCGCAAAGCTTTCCTTCTTCCTTTCCGGAACAATCAAGAGGGAAACAAAACCGGAAGCCGACAGGAATACGGGGAAGGAAAAGGTAAAAAAGTATCCCGGAAAAAAACCGGTTAAGAATGCGGAGTAAACTGTGATGTAAAAATGGTAACTCTGAAGGGACTGAACAGCTGCCAGAAGTGAAAATCCGACCGCAGAATTGAAATTTACCACTTGCAGAATACGGAAAATTACTATAGAATATAAGTGCTGCCGGTTACGGCAGCACTCAGTATGTCCGGAGATGTATCGAAGCGGCCATAACGAGAACGACTCGAAATCGTTTTGTCCTTAACTGGGCACGTGGGTTCGAATCCCACCATCTCCGCTGAATAAGCTGTCGGTAGATACCGGCGGCTTTTTTTATTATCTGGTTTTTATTTTACCTAAAACTGTTCAAACATACCGATCACATTTAAAGTAGTCCGCAGTCTTTCAGGATTTTCTCCACCACCTCCCATATGGAAAGTGATGGATTTTCTTTATAATAACTGTAACCTTTATATTTCTGTTCTACACAACCATTTGTACGGTTACGCTGCATAATTACTTTTGACCTTTGAATAGCAGAACGAACATCTTCCAGGGTCAGTTTACTGAGAATCCTTTTAAATTTCTCCTCTTGCTTATACTGAAAAAGGTTCTCAAAATCCTCCCCATATGCACGATTAAGCGGAGCAAGGTATTGGCGCCGATTGGTCAGGCTACCATTACAATCCGCTTTATGGAGAATAATCCATAGTTCAAAAGTAAAATTGCTGTACATGTACTTCGTCTTCACTTTCACGGTCGAATATATGGGTAATTTCAGTTTTTCCCAAGATTGTCAGTTTTTTAATACGAACAAGCGGATCTTTCTGGACTTGACTGTCCAACTTGACGCGGAATTTTGCATCCGATTCTGCATTAATTGTATTTTGCAACCAGTTCAAATACCAGTGTTCGGTCTCTCCCTCAACGGAAAAGTAGTATTTTCGTGTTTCCTTCCTCATAACTTTACACCTCATTTCCACGATGAAGCAGTTCTTCAAAAATAGGTGTAAAATCAATATCCCGGATAGCCCCATACCGATCTACAAAATAATTTTTCGTGTAATCCTCGTTGTTTCGGACACCTTTTTTCCCTGCAGTTCCAAAGTCTGAGAGTGCATAATGTATACTGCAGTGATTCGCCTCATCACGCTCTACAAACTTAATCTCATCACGCCGGAAAAGATTAGCATTCAGGAAAATAGGGTTATGTGTATTAAAAATCAGCTGTGCATGGTGGATGTTAATTTCGTCATTATGGAAGATATTTATTATATTCATCAGAGCCATCGGATGGAGGGACGCATCGAATTCATCAACCACCAACGTCCCGCCGTTTAGAAGCGCATTAACTACCAGTGGAAACATATTTACAAATCGGATAGTCCCATAAGACTCAAACAACTCTGCAGGAATTGCAGTTCCTTTTTCCATATTTTTAAAAACAGAACATAATTTGGCTTCGTTACTTTCCCCATCAACTATATAGCCCAGCGCATTGGAATTAATTCCAAAACAAGCGGCTGCTTCGTTTATGGTTTTCTCCACATATACGGATTTCTTCCCGGCATCACTGAATTTCCGAATCAGATGCAGGGCATCAGCCCTGTATATGACCATAAATTTATTATCCAGCCATTCACTTATCAGTGATACCAGCTTGGAACTGAACATAGTCTTAAAGCCATTCATCAAAAATAATTCTTCTTCATTCAGATTACTGACAGCCAGTGCTATTGCACCTTCGGCGTTCTGCTCAAAAGCATTGACCAGCATATTCCTGATTACCGTCAGGTCCTCAATCTTAAGCCCCCCATTCCGGGAAAAAATAACAGAACCATCGACAGACAATGTTTCAGTCAGGATCCGCCGTTTATAATGGCTTTCCAAAAAGCCACCCAAATCAACAGTAAAGGAATATTCAATCAGCCTTTCTTCTGAGATAAATTTAACCGCAAAGCTTACTGGTAAATTATTTTGACTGGAACTATTCGGAATCAGCTCCAACGTACCGGCCGCCGCATTAGGATCACTTTTATCGTTATCATTTCGGATATTACCCCGAAGCACAATAGATTTAAAAGTATCCATTGCACCTATAATATTGGTTTTTCCCGATGCATTAGGACCATAAATAATAGCGGAACACAGTCCCTTGTATGTTTTTTTACCAATTTTTTCTTCCAATATACTGTAATCCAGTCCTTTTTGTTTAGGTGCTGGTGTTAGTGAAAAGACAAGTTCATCCTTAAATGACTTGTAATTGGATGTGCGAAATTCCAATAACATACTTCCCCTCCATTCTGCAAAAATTTTACAAAAATATAGCTTTATTATATTGTATAGTATGGCATTAAGTCAATTTTTTATATTAATTTTGCGTAATCTTTGCAAAATGTTTTTTAATAATACAGTAGACTTCCTTTCATATTTTGTAAAACTATTATACCTAATTATCGTTGTTTTCACCAATTGTCAGTTTTTATTAAGAATTATGAAGATCATTTTTTAAGAAACAGCTACTATACTCTTAAGTATACCAAAAGCAAGTAGTACTCCTTCAGAAACAGAAAGAACAGAAAGGAATTTATCCATGCGAATTAATTTAAACCACTTAAGCATGATCTATCCTAACGGCAGGCAGGCTTTAAAGGATATCAGCCTGACGCTGGAAAGTCCCAGCCTTATAGGCCTGGTGGGCCCTAACGGCGCCGGGAAATCGACCCTGATGAAGCTGCTTGTGGCCGGGCTTCTTCCCACAGGCGGCACCATCAGCGTTGATGATGTCCCCCTGTCCAGATGTGAAAAAAAGCTGAAGGAAAAGCTGGGCTATCTCCCCCAGGATTTCGGCCTGTATGATGAGCTGACGGTCCGGGAATTTCTGGATTATATGGCGGCGCTGAAGGGTATCCGTGACAGTAAGGCCGCCATCGAATCCGCTATCCTGGCTACCGGCCTGGAGGAAAAGAGGAAGGCGCGTATCAAAACCCTGTCAGGAGGACAGCGTCAGAGAGTGGGAATTGCACAGGCGCTGCTGGGCACGCCGGAGTTTCTTATTTTAGATGAGCCTACGGTCGGCCTGGATCCGGAAGAGCGTATCCGTTTCCGTAATTTTTTCTCCCAGACAGCGCAGGATAAGCTGGTATTGCTTTCCACACATATCATCGAGGATGTACAGTCCGTATGCGACCGGCTCATTGTGATTGACCGGGGGCAGATTCTGTTTATCGGAAGGCCTGAGGAATTGGTTCTGCAGGCCAGGGGACATGTAGGGGTATTCCTGGAACAGGGCGGGGATGAAAAAACTTCCGCACTCCGTATCATTTCACGGGTCAATACAGCGGAGGGCGTGCTGTGCCGGGGCGTGGCAGAGGTTCTGCCCCAGGAAGCCCGCAGCGTGGAACCTACTTTGGAGGACGCTTATTTATATCTCATCACACAGGAGGGAAAAACACAATGAAATTCCATTCTCTCTTCCGGGTGGAGCTGGGACGGCTTTTCAGAAGCAGGCTGACCTGGGCGGCTCTCGGTATTACCATAGCCGCGCCGGTGCTTGGCCTTACGCTCTACAGCCCCCTCTCCGGTTCGCTGAACTGTACCTTTCTCGCCAATCCCGCCCTGGCAGGTGCGCTGGCCGGCGCGTTGATTTTTGCGCTGCTCACCGTTCTGGAGCTGGACCGTGTCCACCGCAGCCGCACCGATGTCCTGACGGATTCCATGGTTTCCCCTCTCGCTGCGGAGGCCTCCCGGACGCTGGCCCTGCTGACGGCCGCTGCCGCTACCGTTATAGCTGCTGTATTAATATGGCTCCCCATTACGGCTGCGTTAACCGGCGCCATATTCCGGCCGGGCCTGTGTGCGGCAGTCTATCTGCTGGTAATTCTGCCCGCGCTCTGGTTTGCCATTCTTTTTACCGCTTCAGCCTATCAGCTCGTGCGAAGGCTGGACATCACACTGGTTGCCTTCACAGGCTTTTTCCTCTTAAGCCTGACCGCCTGGTCCGAAAACTGGCTTCTGCGGTGGGTAAATCCTGCCCTGGCTTATCTTTCCGACGATTTTGGCAACCTGCGGAGGCTTATGTCCCTGGGCTGGAACCGGCTTTTCTGGCTGCTGGCACTGGGCGGGCTCTGGTGTCTGTGCCTGCTGTGTACCAGGCGATATGGCAAAGGCGCCTTCGGTTCCCTGATCCGGAATGCAAGAAAGTTTTATCTTCCCGTACTGTCCGTTGTACTGGCAGCGGCGAGCTTTCTGGCCTACACGAAACAGCCCTTTATCGATCATAGTGAAAAAGAAATTGATTACGATGCACACTACGACTTTGACTATAACGAGCACGTGACCTATTCCGCCATTACCGTGGACGCGCAGCCTTCTCTCTCCCGCGGACTCTTCCGGGGGACGGCGGACTTTACCCTGCACAATGATTCCGGACAGCCCCAGACGATCTCCTTCTGGATTAATCCGGGCTACACCTTCCGGTCCGTTACGGCGAACGGCAGGGCAGTTCCCTTCCGTGACCTGAACGATGACTCTATCAATCAAAAAACAATAGAGCTGGATATACCTGCCGATGAGAACATAGAATTGATAGTTGAATACGGCGGATTCCCAAAGGAATGGAATATTATGTCCCTGTATCAGGGAGAAACTGAAATCAGCGATGACTATATCTATCTTGCCCATCAGGATTTTTCGCCTATGCCGCGGGATTTTGCGGAGGGCACCAGGGAACAGGCGCCCCTTACGGCCAGGATCACCCTGCCTGACGGGCTGCGTCCGGTTCTTTTTGGCACAGGCGAAGTGGAAGCAAAAAAAACTGAAAACGGTTCCACGCAATGGGTTCTGCATGATGCGGGCTGGAGCCTGATACTCTATGCCGGGAATTATATTTCCGAGCAGATTGACGCCGCAGGGCTGAACGTGGAATTTTTCTACAGTGCCAGGCACCAGCGGGTAATGGAGGAGTGCCGCGTAAATGATACGCTGAAACAGGTATTTGAATACTGTACCGATCATTATGGTCCTTTGTCTTTTTATGGGGATGAAGGTATGCGGCTTATCGAAATCGGCGCCGTGGGAGGCGGATATGCGGCCGGAGGCGCCAGCGTCATGGGCGAAGACAGCTTCAGCGAAGCAGGCCTTAAGGATCCCCTGAAAGGGGCAGGCGGCAGTGAAGTCATGGCCCACGAAATTATTCATCAGTGGTGGGGGCTGGGCAATATGGTCGAACCTGTCTCCGAAGCAGATCCCTGGTCCGCCGAAGGTCTGACGGTTTACACCACCTACCGGCTGATGAAGGAGCTTCACGGCGCGGACTATGCGCAAAAGTATTATGTAGATGTGTGGCAGTCCCGGGTGGCGGATTATTATCAGGATTTCTACGTACGCAATCCTGAGTTCCTGTCAACGCTGCCGGAGCAGTACAGGGCCGATATCGCCAACAGCCAGTCCACCGTCCGGCGTTACTGCGAAATGCCGCTGAAAATACTGAAAGCGGAAAAGCTGGTGGGCGGTGAGGAAGCTATGGATCAGATTTTGTCCGGGCTGTTCACCGGAGAAACCAATCCGTCCTATCCCTATCTCACCTGGCAGGATTTTCTTGACGCCTGTAATCTATCGGAGGAGGATTTGAATCTTGGGTAAAATTTATTTATACGAACTGCGCAGAACCGTGCGGAGCAAATTCTTCTGGGGCCTGCTGGCGGTATGTCTGTTTTTCGGCTGGAATACGCTTAAGACCGCTACCATCCGGGGCGCGGCCCATACGGCTCCGTTTTCCCCCTGGAGCTTCGGCGCTTATCTGTCCCGCCTCCTGCCGCTTCTGGGCATGGCGCTGCTGTTTTTCCAATGGAACCAGTGCAATGAAAAATCCAGACGCTTCTGGATCCTCACGGATTCCACTCCCGTGCCTCCCGGACGGTATCTTCTGGTAAAATGCGCCGCCGCGGTCACGGCCTGGCTCTTGCTGGCGCTGAGCGTCACAGCCCTGGGAATCATCTTTCTGACGGCGTTGTTTGGCGGCAGCGTGCCGGTGGGAATGCTGCTGCTGACGGCCGCCTTAGCACTGCTGCCATCACTTGCGTTCCTGACAGGCCTAGGGCTGCTGGCCGGACATATACATTCCCTCCTGCTGTTTGTGCTGATGGCGTTCGCCCTCGCAGCGGGATTTGTCCCACTTCCCATGAAACTTGATCTTTACGGATATTCCTTCTTTACGGAATATCCGCTCACCCTGGGGCTGCCTGATCCGGCATTTTCCTTGCCGGCAGGCATGCTTGTATCGAAGATTATTTTTCTTCTTGCCGGAGCTGCTTTTCTCCTTCTGGCCATATGGCGGCGGAAAAAGGCTTCCTGAGCTTTCTACCCAGGCTGCATCGCGGGGAATCTGCCGTAACGGCTGCACTTTATCAAGCGTTACGCTTTTTCCCGCCCTTTGGCGTACTTCAGGAACCTGGCAATCTTTCCACGCACCTGTTTTCTTTCATTGTCACGGTTTCTTTCCGCAAAGGCAATCATTTTCTCCTGATAGCCGGGCAGACATAAGAGGACGGAAAAGCAGTCGATCACATGGCCGACAGCCACGTTTCTGCATTCCGGGGAAAGCTCCTGTTTCCTGTAAAAATTATGGCTGTCTGTTTCAAGGAGGCGTGGAAGCACCGTATCCGCCGCTTCCGGATAGGCCTTCAGAATCCTGGGAATGCTTTGTACGACATTTCCGAACACCGCAATATCATCCGTATCCAGCAGACGCAGGTAGCGCCCGGCGCAATTTTCCCATTTTCTTTCCGTCTGCGAATCCAGCTCCAGCAGATTGGGGACGGACAGGATGACCCCCAGGCGGATAAATGCATTATCGCTGTCCAGGAGGGCAAAAAGCCGGTCAAAACAGGGGTACAATAGCTGCGGCCTGTCTTCGCTTATGTAACGCACAATCTTCTCCGCCATATATTTAGCGGCTGTCTTTTCCGTTTCCAGGATGTCCAGCAGATCCGTAAGCAAAATATGTTCTTCATATACCTGTGCGGCATAGCTCTCCGCCGTGTCTTTTTTTCTCAGCTTTTCCAACAGTTCTTCTCTTTCCATGGCATTTTCCTCCTGCTTTGAGGATACACCCTCCCCCGCAGGGGAGGGTCAAGACGGTTATCGCTTCCCTTTCATAGTACCATGCGCCCCGTATAAGTCAATGCTTCCAGATTTTACTGGGCTGTGCGCGGAAGGTAGGATATCGGAACAGCAGCGTTTTCAGAGCCGCCCAGTTAAAGGGATAAAGCGGCCACAAATAGCTTGTGCCCGCAAAGGTGGGGGTCGTGACGGCGGAGAGGATTACCAGTAACAGACCTCCCACAAACCCCCAAAGCCTAAAGACCGCAGTCATCAGTATCAAAAAGATGCGGTACACCCGGACGGCGTCGCTGAATTCCATGCTGGAAAGGGAAAGGCTGGTAAGAAGGGTCACCGCGGCATAGAAAAGGACCTCCACCGTAGCCCAGTTCAGGCTGACAGCAATGTCCCCGATAATCAGCCCTCCCACAATGGACAGGGAGCCGGCAAACCGGCTGGAGCTGAGCGAGGCGGAATACTTGAACAGGTCCAGGCCGAATTCCACTACCAGCACATAAAAAATCAGGGTCGGCGCCGGAAGCGTGCCGTCTGCCAGCAGCTGCCACTTTTCTGTAATATCCGGGTAATAAGCGGTTATCAGCAGGAAAATGGGCATCAGGAGCAGACTGATAAAAATGCAGACAAAGCGCACAAGCCTGAAATAACTGCCCACAATCGGGCTTTTATAATAATCCTCCGGGCTTTGGGTAAACTGGAAAAGTGTGCAGGGCAGAATCAGCGCCTCCGGGGAATTGTCCACAATCAAAAGCAGATAACCTTCCATCAGATAACTGCAGGCCACATCGGGACGCTCCGTGCTGTGTATGCATGGAAGCGGGTTATACCATCTTTTATGCACAAGCAGCTCCTCCAGGCTCTTGGAGCCCATGGTAAGGGAGGTTACCTGCAGGCTTTGAAGCTTTTTCCTCAGGGTATCAAGAAGCTCCTCGTTTACATAGCCCTTTATATAGGCGATTGCCACATCGGTTTTGCTTTCCGTGCCGACATTCTGTATTTCGAAGGTAAGCTGGGGAGAACGGATTCTCCGGCGTATCAGGTTGGTATTAAACAGCATGGTTTCCACAAAACCGTCGCGTGATCCCCTTGTCACCTTCTCCGTATCCGGTTCGTCGATGCCGCGGGTCGGATAGGAACGCACATCCAGGATGATCGCCTGGGCAAAACCATCTATCAGCAGAACGGAAGGGCCGCTGAGAACGTTTCTAACGATTGTATCCCAGTCATCCGTAAGGCTTGCCTGTGCATACCCGATTCTGGCATTCATATAATTCTGTATGTTTTCCACGACGGAATCCTTCATATAGAGAGGGTTCTGCAGATCGGAAAAAATCTGCTGCAGGATTTCTGTTTTGCAGAATCCGTTGATTCCTATCCAGTAGCCCCTGGTATCGCCCAGATACAGATCCCTTGTGATGAGATCGAAGCTGGTTCCAATGGGAAAAAGCTCTCCTGCCGTTTGTATGTTGTCGTCAATATTTTCTGATAGCTTATTCATAATGGGCTTATCCTCTATTTTTATTTTCATAACTGCTTTGCCATGTGGACAGTTTCTTATTTTTTCCTACAGGATAGTATGTGCCGGCGGCGGAATCTCTATTCTTTTGTTCCTAAGACCTGTTTTTGCACTTTTATTATATTTTTACTTTTTATATATTTTCTGCTTTTTAAAGATTTACTATTGACAAGTATTACTGTATATACTATAGTTACAGTATAAACTGTAATTGCAATTTTTACAGAAACCAAACAACAATTTACAAAAGATAAAAGGAGGCTTATTTATGTCTGTTACTACTATAGGAAAAGCAAATTTTGAAAAA
Organism: Clostridium sp. KLE 1755; assembly: GCF_000466465.2. Taxonomy (NCBI): domain Bacteria; kingdom Bacillati; phylum Bacillota; class Clostridia; order Eubacteriales; family Clostridiaceae; genus Clostridium; species Clostridium sp. KLE 1755. The sequence goes on along the minus strand of NZ_KE992670.1, from coordinate 39,203 downwards.
GAGGTACTGCAGTCCGATCTTCCGGTTATAGTGGATTTCTGGGCGCCCTGGTGCGGTTACTGCCGCAGGTTAAGCCCTGTGGTAGATCAGCTTGACGGAGCTTATGAAGGCCGTCTTGTGATCGGCAAAATCAATATTGACGATGAACCTGAGCTTGCGGAAAAATACGCGGTGGAGACCATCCCCACGCTGATGCTGTTCCAAAAGGGAAAGGAACCCGCAGTGATTATCGCTCCCCAGTCCAGAGGCCAGGTAACGGAATGGCTGAAGGAAAACGGTGTGGAATAAAGCGGCCATGCTGAAGAAAGAAAGGAGTCTTCCATGAAATCAGATTATACAGACGTAGCTATCATAGGAGGCGGCCCCGGCGGTTATTCCGCGGCATTATACTGTGCCAGAAGCGGCTATTCCGTCCTGGTGCTGGAAAAGCTGTCGCCGGGCGGCCAGATGGCAACCACCGGCCAGGTGGACAATTACCCCGGATTTGACGAAGGGATAGATGGCTTTGAGCTGGGTGAAAAAATGCAGCGGGGCGCGGAGCGTTTCGGCGTGAAAACGGAATTCGACGAGGTCGTGTCCGTGGATTTGGCCTCCTCTCCAAAGCAGATCACCACAACCTCAGGCGTGATAAACGCAGGCACCGTTATTATAGCCACAGGCGCATCTCCCAGGCTGTTGGGACTCCCCGAAGAAAACGCATTGCGCGGAAGGGGCGTTGCCTACTGCGCCACCTGCGACGGGCAGATGTATAAAAATAAAACGGTCATCGTAGCCGGCGGCGGCAACAGCGCGGCGGCGGATGCCCTGTTCCTCTCCAAGATATGCAGCAAGGTATATCTGGTCCACCGCCGTGACAGCCTGAGGGCATCCAGGATCTATCAGGAGCCTTTGGAAAAAAGCGGCGTGGAATTCTTATGGAACAGCAGAATTATAGAAATCCTTCATGACAAACGGGTGAACGGCGTACGGATCGAAAACGTAAAGGATCAAAGCATAAGGGATATTCCTGTTGACGGAGTTTTCGTGGCAATCGGGCGCGTTCCGGATACGGAGCTTTTCCGCGGGCAGATCGAGCTTGATCCCCAGGGTTATATCATCGCGGATGAAACGACGCGCACCAGCATTCCGGGCGTGTTTGCCGTGGGGGACGTGCGTACCAAACCGCTCAGGCAGATAGTTACCGCGGCGGCGGACGGCGCTACGGCTTCCCATTTTGTTGAAGAATATCTGATGTAATGAAAGGATGCTGCCGGGCGCAGGAATGAATTGCGCCCGAACAGGCAGTTAAAGGGTCTGTGAAAAATGAACAGTCATTTTTCACGGACCCTTTTTACATGTCTTCTTTCTGGTTCAGGTTACGCCATCATCTCAAGGAGCGTCAGAATATCGTCCCTGGTGAATGCATAGAAGGCGCCGCAGGTATGGGAGCCGCCGTTTGTCATGTTATCGGCGATTTCCTCAAATTTCTCTTTTCCCACGCCGGCCTCGCTTAAGGTTAATGGAAGCCCGGCCTCCTTAATCAGGCCGCGCAGCCGTTTTATGCCTTCACGCGCTGTTTCTTCCGGGTTGTCGAAATTCATTTCCGCATTCCATACCCGTACAGCATATTGCGCCAGCTTGGGGATGCATTCTTCTTTGCCGCAGAGGAACTCCATCCATGCAGGGAAGGAAATTGCCAGCTCTGCGCCATGGGCGATATCGTAAAAACCGCTGATTTGATGCTCCAGTCCGTGGTTGAACCAGTCCTGCGCCCTGCCGCAGCCTGTCATATCATTCTGCGCCCAGGTACCGCACAGCATGATTTCCGCCCTTGCCGCATAATCATCCGGTTTTTCCAGAATGACGGAAAGGTTATGGATTACGGTGGTGAGGATTGCTTCCGTCACCCTGTCGGTCATTTCCACATTCTGTGTATGGCTGAAGTAACGTTCCATGGCATGGGCCATGATATCCATGCTTCCGCATGCCGTCTGGTAAGGAGGCAGCGTATAGGTAAGCTCCGGATTCATGATGGAGAATACAGGACGCATCAGAGGTGAGCCAAATCCGGTTTTTGTATGTGTGGTTTCATCCGAGATAACGCAGCTGTCGCTTTCTTCACTGCCTGCTGCCGGAAGGGTGAGGATATCCGCCACAGGCACTCTTCTATCACCGGGTTTCACCTTCCCGGAAATCAAATCCCATACATCCCCGTCATAGTATACGCCGAAGGACATGGCCTTGCAGGTATCAATGACGCTCCCGCCGCCTACTGCCAGAAGAAAGTCAATCCCTTTTTCCCGGCACAGCGCAATCCCTTTCCTTACCAGGGAAACCCTCGGGTTGGGAACCACGCCCGGCAGCTCGTCAAAGGGCAGGCCTGCATCCTGAAGCGCTTTTACCACTTTTCCATATAGTCCGCTTTTTTTAATGGAAGAGCCTCCGTATACAAAAAGGACTCTTGTTGCGCCCTGTTTTTTCAGTTCTTCTCCCACACGAAGCTCGGTTTCTTTTCCAAAAATCATTTTAGTACCGCATTGAAATTCAAATCCGTTCATTTTCCTGCTTTCTGAAGCGCACCATGTATCTGCGCGGGCGCTTCCCTTATATTTCTTTTTTAAAGGATTATCAGATCCTTCGGGCTTTTTGTCAGATTTTCAAAGCCGTTTTCCCTGACCACAATCATATCCTCAATCCGGACCCCGAATCTTTTTTTCAGGTAGATTCCGGGTTCTACGGTGATGACAATGCCCGGGATCAGGCGGTCGGTGCAGATTTCATTAAAGCGGGGGTTCTCATGGACCTCCACGCCAACGCTGTGCCCCAGCCCATGGGAGAAGCAGCCCTCGTAGCCCTGCTGATAGATATAATCCCTGGCCGCCGCGTCCACCTCACGGCAGATTGCGCCGGGTCGGATTTTATCAAAGGCTCTTTTCTGCGCTTCCTTCACGGTTTCATAGACCCTGCGCTGTTCGTCGGATACGCTTCCCACCGCTACCGTCCGCGTCATATCCGCCAGGTAGCCGCCGTATACCGCGCCGAAATCCATGGTGACAAAATCGCCCTTCCTGACCAGACGGTTTGTGGCAAAACCATGGGGCAGCGAGCTGTTGGGGCCCGACGCCACGATAAAGTTGAAGTTTTTATCATCTGAACCAAGGGCGGTGAGGGTAACGCCGATTTCCCTTGCAATGTCCGTTTCCGTCACGCCGGGGCGGATATAACCGCAAATATGGGAAAAGGTGTGATCCGTAATCTGCTGCGCTTTTCTGTGGCAGGCGATTTCGTCCTCATCCTTCTCCCTGCGCAGGGTGTCCATGAGGGTTGAAAGGGCCTCGGAGCCATCCAGGGTGATTCCCGGCAGGCCTGCTTGCAGCTTCCTGAACTCCTCCAGGGATACCAGCCCGGCATGGACGGAAAGGGAGGTGATCTGCTCTGCCTCCAGCAGTGTTTTTATCTGGGCATACAGGTTCTTTTCTTCCAGAACCGTGCAGTTTTTCACTTTGTTTTCGGCTTCCTCAAGATAGCGGAAATCAATGAGCAGCCATGCTTTGTTTCTGGTGGCCAGCACGGTTCCTGCGGAAGATTTCATGCCGGTGAGGTAAAACCGGTTGGCGCCGTCACGCAGGACTATCGCCTGCATGGAGGCGGGCATTGCCTGTTGGAGGCGGGTTATTTTGTTCATGGTTGGTTCCTCCAATTTTTTTGAAAGTTATAACTGTTCAGTATCCTCACAGTTATGAATAGGGTCAGTATTTTTTCAGAAGGGAATAATAGCAGGCCGCCGCATCCGCCACTGCCTGAATGTCGGCGGATTCGTTGTCTGCGTGAACTCCTCTTCCCTGTTCTGGCGCCGCATACATGGGGGAAAACCGGAGCACATTATCGGTAAGTTCCTGAAAATGTCTGGAGTCGGTTCCTCCGCCAAGGACAAAGGGAATGATGGGTAGGCCGGGATAAATTTCCTTTACGCTCTCACTCATATTGCGATAGCCTTCGCTGTCCGCCCTGCTCTCCGGCGCGGCATCCCTTCCGCCTGCAAGCTCACAGATCAGATCATGACGTTCGGCAATTTCTTTTAATTTTACCGTTATCTCACCCTCCGTTTCTACGGAAGCGACACGTACATTTGCCGTCAGCACCGCTTTTTTGGGCATTACGTTAAAAGCCGTTCCGCCTTCAACCATGGTAAAGGCTATCGTAGCGCCCAACAATGTCCTGGCTTCCGGGCAAAGTTCAAAAAGGGTCTGATAATCGTCCGTTTCCTCAGAAGCACGCAAAAGCTTTTCTTTCTTTTCTCCATGGGAATATGCTGCGATGCTCCGAAGCATTGCCCGGTTCCCTTCACTCAGCTTTCTGCAAAAAATTTCCGTATGCTCCACCTCATGGATGAAATCGGCCAACCTTACAATTGCCGAATTCGCCGGAGGGTTCGCAGAATGGCCGCCTTCGGAATTTGCAGTAAAACGGTATTCAAGGGAACCTTTTTCAGAAAGGCCGAAAAGCGCCGCCTTTCCCTTCAATAATCCCATAAAGTCTTCACAAATGGTTCCGCCTTCATCAAAGACCGTTTCAAACCGGATATTTTTCTCCTTCAAAAGAGCCGCAGCGCGGATTGTAGTCTCTCCTCCTGTTTCCTCATCACAGGAAAGGTAAATCCAGATGTCCCTTCCGGGCCTCCACCCTTCCTGCAGGAGCTCATCAAAAGCGGACAGAAGGGCGCACTGAGGCCCCTTCATATCCTGCGATCCTCTTCCCCATACACAGCCGTCTACGATTTTACCGGAAAAAGGCGGATACCTCCAGGCGGAGGCATCGTCTGCAGGCACCACATCCATGTGGCCGGTAAACAGCACCGGAAGCTTCTTTTCTCCCCTGCCTTCTATTTTCAGAAGGAGAGCCTCCCCCACCGGCGTGGGCACAGCAGCTGCAAACAGGCAGGGAAAGGCTGTTTGCAGATATTCCCGGTACTCCCCAATATGGTAGTCTGTTCTATTCCTGTTACCGCTGACAGTAGGTATTGCGACCATAGCGGAAAGCTTTTCACCAATTTTTTCAAACATATTACGATTCACTCCTTCATGCCGGATACGGCGATTCCTTCCACAAAGAATTCCTGTGCAAAACAGTAAAGAATCAGCAGCGGCAGCATGGAAATCAGGGCGCCTGCCAGAGCGGGGCCGGTTTCCCTGACACCCTCGCCGACAAACATGGCAAGTCCGGCCGACAGGGTTCTCATTTTGGTGGAGTTTGTCATCATCAGGGGATAGATCAAATCATTCCAGTTAGACGTCAGGCAAAAAATGAAAAAGGTTACAAACGCAGGCTTGCACAGCGGGAACATGATTTTCGTATAAATTCCAAACTCGTTCATGCCATCAATTCTTGCCGCCTCCTCAAGACTCTTTGGAAGCCCCATGTAGAAGGAACGCATGAAAAACATTCCGTATGTGGAGGCCGCTCTGGGCAGGATCAGACCAATATAGGTATTCAGGATACCGAAGGTATGCAGTTCCAGGTACAACGGAATCATGATGATTTGGAACGGAATCAGCATCGTAAGGAGAACGATATTGAAAATGGTCTCCTTCCCCTTAAATTCCAGCCGGGCAAACGCATAACCCGCCAGGGAATCCAGCAGAGCGGAGCATACGGATACAATGCCCGCGAAAATAACCGTGTTTTTTATGTAGGTGGCCAATGGGATCCTTGACCATACCTGGATATAGTTTTTTATTGTCCAGGCCTTGGGCCAAAGCGTAGGGGGCCATTTGATAATATCCTTCTGCAGCTTAAACGTACTCAGGAAAAGCCAGGCAAAGGGAAATACAATCAAAAAGAGAACGAAGACGCATATCAGTATTCTGATTATATTATAGGGTTTTAATTTTTTCTTCATTCCGGCTCCTCCTACATGTTTTTCGCAATTTTGCGTTCCATGTATCCCTTAAATATGAGAATGATGACGGCGATTACAAAGAACAATTCAATACACATTGCCGATGCATACCCCAGATCATAAGGATCCGAGAAGCCCCTGTTATATATGTACTGAACCATCGTTTCCGTTTTATAAAGCGGTCCTCCGCCTGTCGTCACATAAACAACGTCGAATACCTGGAAAGCTCCGATTATTGTTGTCAGCAGAGTAAAATTAATGGTCGGAAGCAGGTTTGGCAGCGTTATATGGAAAAACTGCTGTGTTTTTGACGCGCCGTCAATTTCGGAAGCTTCAAAATAGGTCCCGGGAATATCATTGATACCCGCTACCAATATAATCAGTGTCTTGCCAAAGGCTTTCCACACGGAAATAAATATGATTATCGGCATGGCAAATTTCACTTCACTGAGCAGGGCAATCGGCTCACCGTATACAAGGCTGATCAGATAAGGAATGTAGCCTACCGTTGAGTTCAGAATCAGGTTGAACAGAATACCGATTGCTGTAAAGGAACAAAGCACCGGCACGTAGAACACAGAGCGGCAAAGCTTGTTGAATTTTGTAGGTTTATACAACCAGTAGGCCAGGACAAGCGCTACAATCAGCTGAATAGGTACGGATATCACAACGTAATAAAAAGTGTTTTTGAATGCATTCCATACCCTTTCATCGGCCAGGGTCCGTTTGAAATTATCCAGACCCACAAAATCCGGCCAGGCAAGAAATATGTCCAGATTTGTCAGGCTGATAACAAAAGATATTATCAAAGGGACAATCGTAAATACAAACAAAACAAGTATTGCAGGGAAAATAAACAGATAGCCTACCCTGTCTTTTCCCGTCCATTTTGCTATTTTTTTCTTAATTGGGCTGCTCTTTTCCATCCTTAGGCTCCCTTCTGAATAAAGGATGCCGCTGAAAGCAGCCGCATCCTTTATATAATCCTGACAGAATTTATTTATCCAGAATTCCCTGTATTACATCATTATATTTATCCAGTGTGGTCTTTATATCGGCGCCTGCAAAAATTTCTTCCATTGCAGGATATAAGCCATCTGTGGAAATGGTGTTGACACCATGGATTTTACATTCGATATGTCCGTAGGAAAGAGGCTCCGACAGTGCTGAGGTCTGCGGATCGTCTGCAAAATTCGCCTGAGCGGAAATCAGATATGCGGGAGTACCGCACTCCTTAGTCCATTTTGTACAGATTTCCTCAGAATTCCAGTAGTTTACAAATTTATACACCAGTTCCTTATGTTCATCTGAAGTAGTCTTGGGTACGGAAAATCCGACCGGGATAACTGCTGCGTCCTGTTCTACTCCAACACAGGCCGGAACCGCCTTAACGCCATAGTTAATCTCATTTTCACGCAGCCCGTTGATAATCCAGGGCCCATTGATAAACTGTGCCAGCTGTCCGCTGATGTAGGTATTGTCATCCGTATCCTTAGGTGAGCATTCATAAAGTGTCTTAAGTGCATCAAAGGCTTTTACATTGGCTTCGGAATTGAATTCTGCTTTGGTTTCGTCTTCGTTTACATAGCCGCCGCCATAGGCATACATAGCATACTGCGCAGTTACGTTGTTATTGACAGGAACACAGAAGCCATACTGGTTTTTACTCTTGTCTGTAAGAAGCTTCGCATTCTCAACGATTTCCTCAAAGGTTTCCGGAGGAGATTCCGGATCCAGGCCTGCGGCTGCATACAAATCCTTATCCCAGTAGAAATAGTGGGATACCATCTGCATGGGGATACCTACGCAGAGATCATCATAATACAGCAGGTCAACAACGTTCTTATCAAAATCATCTGCATTTACTTCCGGCAGCTCATAGAAATCGCTCACATCCTGGAAGCTGCCCGCTTCCACATACGGTGCGTAATAGCCTGAGGAACAGAGCACGAAATCAGGTGCGTTTCCGGCTGCAATCGCGGCGGGAAGCTTTTCATTAAAGGTTGCCCAGGGCATAACATCCATTTCAATTGTAATGTTCCATTCATTTGTCGCATTAAAATCATCCACAATCTGCTGCAGGACTTCACCGTCGGTGCTTGTAAAACCGTTCCAGAAGGTCAGCGTGGTAGGTTCATAGGTCTTTTCCTCCGCTGCATCCGCCACAGAGGAATCTGCGGCGCCTGTGCTTTCCACAGCTGCTTCCTGGCTCTGCGGCTCGGCACTGCTGCCGGCCTCTGCCCCTGTTGAAGAGCTGCCACATGCCGTCGTTCCCAGAACCATGGCAAATGTTAACCCCAATGCTGCAAATTTGCTCCACTTTTTCATAATACTCTTCCTTTCTCTCATTCATTGCTTTTATCAAAAAGGGCCTATCCCTTTTTATATCAGATACTTCTTGCCGCCTCTACCACCCAGCGGATTCTTTCCCAGTCAAGCTTGGCGTCAATTGTGCAGTCCCCGCCCAGCATCAGGCCGATTTTTCCATGATTGAGAATCATATCCGTAGTGTATTTCTGCACTTCCTCTTTAGTGCCGGTATAAATAATTCCCTGCTGGGTATGCTCATCCCAATGCGTTTCAAATCCGCCCAGAGAGGTTCTTCCTCCGATAAAGTACCTTCCGGCATCCAGGGTCAGACCTTCCACAAATACAGCCCAGTTTACCACTTTTGCCGGATAATCCTGCCAGATTGCCAGCTGGTTCCTGTTTCCTGCCCAACCGCACATATGTATGATATTGTTTTCGGAATATCTGTTCGCATGTTCAAGGACATACAAATCACTGGGGGTAATTATTTTCCTGTATTCCTCCGGTGTGAAGCGGTCATATTCCCCGCCCTGTACGCAGTAGTAAACACCGTCACAGCCGGCTTCGGTAATCAGCAGTTCTGCCAGCAGGGCATTGGTCTGTGCAATTACGTCCAGCGCCTGCATTACCGCATTTTTATCGGTTCTTATATATTCCATTACGTCAGCATCGCTTAATCCAACCGCTTCCGCACCAAATCTCAGGGAAGAAAAGGGTGCAAATACGTTATAGAACACACAGCGTTCTTTTCCGATATCATCTACAATAGCCTTTGCTCTTTCCACCTGTTCCCTGATAAAGGGATGATCTGCTGTCAGCGGCTGCAGTGTTTTCCAGTCGGCGGCTTCCCTGATTTCCGGAAGCGGATAAGGGAAATAGCCATCGCACATGATTTTTACGAAGTCCAGATCCGTTTCTCTGTAATATTTCAGATGTGCTTTGATACAGCCTTCTCCGGAGGCCTCTTCTCCGGCAAAGTGGAACCAAAAGCCTACCGGAACATGGTCCACCTCTTTCTTATTCATTGCGTTTAATACTCTTGTCCTTTTATCCATTTTTATTTTCCTCCTTTTTATCTGCAAACCATCATGTCCAGAATCACCTGATCCGTATCGGCCATTCCTCTGTTTCCCAGTTCCCCCAGGTTCCTGATGGTGCTTTCCACATCTCCTGATACAATTCCGTCCAGCTCTCCTGCGCCATAATTCTTCAATGCCAGCATGGAGCACTGGAAGGCGCTGGAAATTACCGTTGCTATCTTAAGTGCGCAGCCTGCCTTGGCGCCGTCACATATAATGCCGGATACATCCGCTATCATGTTGTTAATCGCCCTTTTAATCTGGCCCAGTCCGCCGCCCTGCATGTACACAAATGCACAGCAGGCGCCGATAGAGGATCCCATTCCGCAGCCGCACAGAGGGGAGAGCTTTCCAATATAGCTTTTCACATGGATTGTTATCAGGCAGCTCAGAGCCAGGGAACGGTACAGAAGCTCGGAGCTGCCATTCCTTTTATAAACGGCCGCAATCACAGGAAGCGTTGCCGTCAGTCCCTGATTTCCGCTGCCGCAGACCGTCATTACAGACATTGCACAGCCTGCCATTCTGGCATCCGCTGCTGCCGCGGTAACCGCTATTGCATAATTCTGCACATCGTCCGCCGTTGCGCCGCTTCTTATATCATCGTAAATGCTCCGCCCTACATTCAATCCATAACCGCGTTTCAGTCCCTCCTGGGCAATGGCCCAGTTCATTTTGATACAGCCGTCAAGGAATTCCAGCTCGCTGCTGTCCACATGCTTTATAAAATCATATATGCTGTCCACCGTAAGAACAGACCTGTCATATTCCTCTGTGGGAAGCTCCTCGCATCCGCTTTTGTCATAAATGCAAATCAAATCATGGACAATTCTTGTTATATTGGTATGGCTGTCTTCTATGGTCACGGATGCGGAATGTCCCTGCGTTTCCAGAATCACTTCTATGTACAGTTTCTTGGGCGTATCCTCTAAGGATACCTCCACACAGTTTTCTGCAAATGCTTTTGCTTCCGCAATGTGTTCCGGGGTTATGCTGTGAAGCACCTCCAGAATTGCCTCACTGTCGCCTCCAATGATACCCAGCGCAGCCGCCATTTCCAGGCCCGCCATATCAGTTCCGGGGATACCAACTCCCATGGCATTCTTCAGTATATTGCAGCTGACGTTTACTCTGGCTCTGTCCGGTTTCCTTCCCAGCACTGCCCTGGCTTTTGCTGAGGCATAGGCAATGGCTACCGGTTCCGTACATCCCATGGCCGCCGCCATTTCCTGTTTCAGTATTTTCAGGATCTTGTCATATTCCATCATATTATCCTCATACTTATAATGTTCTCTTTATATATATTGCTGATATGATTAGCAATCTGATAATTAGAATATAACCTTGCTTCCCTAAAAAAGCAAGCTGTTTTTACTACATTTTTTACTTTTGTGTGATTGCATAAAAATCAGGGATTCAATTTGTGAAAAACAGAGAATATAAGAAATTATGTATACTTTATCAGCTGAATGGCAAAGGGGCAAAATGAGAACGGCATATCAGATATATGAAGCAAAATAACCGGAAAATCCGGGGAGAAGCTTAACCGTTCCCCGGGCTTTCCGGTTATTGCAGTGCTTTCGTTACAGTTTAGCAGCCTTAGGCTGTTTATTTTACTGAATTTCTTTTACTTCCTCCAAAAGCCCCATCCTCTCATACTGCTCGGCGGGCGCATCGTTTTCCTTCATGAGACGGGCTATTTCCTTCCTGAAGTATGATTCTAACGCAGGATCAGATATGGGGGAGCGTTCCCCGGGATCCTTCTCCAGGTCAAACAGCAGCGTTTCATAAGGGTGTTCTCCGTTTTCATCCAGGTATTCCTTCTTTTCCTGATTTTTAATTTTCAGGAGGCGGCAGCCCTTGGTGAAGGAGAACGGTTCGCTGAGTTCAAGCTCCTGCAGCTCCTGTATCGGGAACATGGAACGCATATGGGTGGGCATGAGTGTATAATTATACAATGGGTTATTGTTCTTATCCGCAGGCGCCAGTATATAGGCATAACGGCCGTCGGTACAGCTGATCTGGGAACCGCAGGTTCCATACAGACAGGTGCTGCGCACCGGTTTACCCTCCGCTATCGTATCGCCCAGCGGATGTCCCAGCATATCATCCGGAACCGGAAGGCCGAAGAAATCAAGAACGGTGGGCGCCAGATCAATGGTCTGGACCAGGCAGTCACAGCGGCCCGCAGCCCGGCTTCTGGGATCATAGATAAACAGTGGTGTATGTACAATCTCTTCGTAATAGTTGATATGGTTGCTCTTTGCCCACCAGTCATGTTCTCCCAGCATAAAGCCATGATCCGTGTTAACGATAAGCATGGTGTCTTCCCACAGGTTATATTCGTCCATTTTATCCAGAATCCTGCCCAGGCTGCGGTCGCACATCCTGAGAAGGGCAGCATATTTATTGCGTACATGCCGGACATACGGCTTCTCCTCCTCCGTTACGGGATGATAGCCCGGCCAGTCAAAAAATGGGCCGTCATATTCCGGCTCAAAGCCCATGAGATCCTCATCCTGTACATAGAAGGGCTCATGAGGATCAAAGGTCTCCACCTGAAGGAACCAGTTATCGCTTTCATGGTTTCTGTCCAGGAATTCGATTCCGGCCTGGAAGGTTTTGGTCTGTGCCATTTTTTCCACGGTATCCGCGTATTCCCGGTTCACCATGTCCTGCTTAACGCACTCTCCCAGATGCGGAGGCAGTTCTTTCTCACCTACGCAGGCCTTCCAGTGATCCCCCTCCTGACCGCGCACATTTTCCCAGCTGCTGTATCTGTTATGATAGGTGCAGCCTCCATCCTCCCAATAATGATAGTGGTCGCTGATCAGATGGCTGTAAATGCCGTTTTTCTTCAGGATTTCCGGCATGGAATCATCGTAGGGCTCCATGGGGCCCCAGCTTCTGTGCAGGAAATTGTAACGTCCTGTGTGGATTTCCCGCCGTGCGGGCATACAGGGAAGGCTTCCCACATAGCATTTGTCAAATGTGACGCAGCGGTCCGCAAGGCGTTTGAAATTCGGGGTTTGTGTCCAGTCACAGCCGTATGGGGAAAGCATGTGACGGTTCAGGGAATCGTACATTACCATGATTGCTTTCATAATTTTTCTCCATCCTTTCTTCCTATGAAAGAAAAAGGCCATGGCCGTAATCGCCAGCCTATGGCCTTTTCATTGCTTATTCTTCAGCCAGCTTCATCATTCTATCATAATACTCCTGATTCAGCTCCGTATATTTTTCATAATTAAACTTTTTGCAGTCTTCCAGATGTTTCTGCCATTTGGTGTCATCAATTCCATTCATTACGCTTTCCGCCATGAAATTATCCATATAGGTCCTTAACTCCGTAAGAAGTACATTAATTTCCTGGGTGTTTTCAGGATAATCCTGGCCTTCAGGTATAAATTCCTTTACGGCGCATTCCATATAAGGATCCTGTCTCTCCATATATTTGATTTCACGATCGGAAGTTACTGCGAATTTTGCATTATCCTCTTCAGTCCATAAGAATACACCTTTTATGCCCATGGATAAAGTGTGGCGCACCTCAGCATAGCTGTTATAGCCTTCCAGAACCGGATCTGCCTTCTTGGAAATCGTCCCGTCGCCATTGTCAACCCAGGCCATATCCTTGGGACCCCACCCGAAAAGAAGCCTGTTTTCAAAAGAACTGTTGATATAATCGTAAAGTCTGAGCATTGCTTCCGGATAAGGGCAGTTCTTTGTAATGGAAAACTGGTTTACAATTACGGAGCCTGACCATGAGCTGGGAAGATAATGTCTTTCCCCGCTGCTGTCCTTTAAAGGAAGAAGGTATGTATACTCATTTGCATAATCGCCTACAGTAATGTCATCATAGGAATAGTTGGGGAATACGCCAATCTGGGCGTTGGTACCCTTGGCAATCATATCTACCTCTTCCTGAATAAAACCGTTGGGATCTATCAGCCCGTTGGAATACAGCTTATTCAGATACTGCAGATAGGCATAGTAATTATCGGAAACAGGATAAAAATCAACTTTTCCATCCACTACCTGCAAGTAAGGATATTTATAGTCCTTCTCATCATAGCCGGCAAAACCGAAGGCGGATTTGAGCAAATCAAATTTCCTGTCTTTGTAAAAAGCAAAGGGAATTTCATCTGCCTGTCCGTTTCCATTGGGATCCTGCGTTTTAAATGCCATAAGTACATCAAACAGTTCGTCCGCAGTTTCGGGCATCTCCATCCCAACATTTTCCAGCCATTTTTTATTAATGGCAAGACTCTTACCGGCTACATAGCCATCCAGCTGCACCTCCGGCAGTCCGTACATGGAACCATCAGGAAATACACTGGCAAGCTTGATATTCGGATATTTGTCATAAAACGCTTTCAGATTGGGGGCATATTCGTCTATCATATCGTTCATCTTGACAAAGGAATCCAGGAACTGTGCAAAGTTGGGTATTTGGCCGATAAATGCGTCCGGCAGATCTCCCGCAGCAATCATGATTGCCACCTGATCGTTATAGGATGCTTCAGGTATTCCCATCCACTGAATTTTCAGGCCTGTTTCCTCTTCTATTTTTTTAACAAAATCCTTGTTTTCCCAACCGCCGATTTTGTCCGTAGAGGCTACCGGATATACAATTTTAAAGGTATAATCCTCATTCATAATCGGATATCCCGTCTTATTGACAGCCACTGAGGCCGCTGCCGTATCCACGGCCTCACTACCTGCCGCTGTTGCTGTGCTTTCTGTTTTTTCTGATTCCGCTGTATTCCCGCATCCTGCGAGAACAGACATTACCATGGCGGCGGCTGCCGCCGCTGCAATCCATCTTTTGAGTTTCATAATTACTCCCTCCAATTTCTTCTCATAGCTTGTATCTTTATCTGAAGGTCCGTCAACCTTTGACCGAACCAATCATAACGCCTTTTACAAAATATTTCTGCAGAAACGGATATACACAGATGACCGGAAGCGAAGAAACGATAATGACTACATATTTGATTATCTGTGCTACCTTCTGGCGTTCCACAAGAGCCTCGATTTCAGCCGGATCCGTTATCTGTGTCAGCTGCTGTCCAAGAATCAGGATATCCCTCAGCACAAGCTGCAGAGGATATATTTTCTGATCCGTCACATAAATCATTGCCGTAAAGTAAGAGTTCCATTGGCTGACGCCTACATACAGTGCAATCACGGCAATAATCGCTTTTGAACAGGGAACCGCGATTTTGAAAAAGAATTTTCCAATCCCGCAGCCGTCAAGTTCCGCCGCTTCAAACAGTTCCTCAGGAAGGCTGTTCTGAAAAAAGGTCTTGGCAATGATCATGTTATATACGGTCACAGTTCCCATCACAACCAGAACAGTCCTAGTGTTTACCAGATGCAGGCTGCTGACCACCATATAAGTGGGAATCAGTCCGCCGGAAAAAAACATGGTGAATACAAAAAGCTTGGTAATTACATTCCTGCCGAACAAATCCCTTCTGGACAGGGCGAAGGCTGCCATGAGGGTAACGCTGGTACCCAAAAGAGTACCGAAAAAAGTATAAAAAATCGTATTCAGATAGCCTCTCCAGATTTTCCATTCCTCCAGAACGAATTTATATGCTGCAAAATTGATACCGGAGGGAAGAAAGGTTACCTTTCCCAGGGATATGTCTTCCGGAGAGCTGATGGAAGCAATGATTACAAAGTACAGTGGATACAGTACAATGACCAGCACTACAAGGGAAATCACGGTCACCGCAATATTGAAAATCCGGTCTTCCCTTCCGGCTTTAATTTTTTTCGTTTCCATAATCACCCTCCCTTACCACAATGAATTTTCCGTCGTTTTTCCCGCAATCTGATTGACGAGAATGAGGATTGTAAAGTTGATTATATTGTTGAAAAGGCCGATAGCGGAAGCATAAGAATACTGCTGTCCCTGAAGACCGATCTTGTAAACATAGGTACTTATAACCTCTGATGTGGACAGGTTGGGCGCCGTTTGCATCAGATACACCTTTTCAAAGCCCAGGTTCATGATATTTCCGCAGTTTAGAATGAGCAGAATCACTGCCGTAGGTATCAGCATGGGGATATCAATGTAAATAATACGCTGCAGCTTGCTGGCTCCGTCCGCAATCGCTGCCTCATGCAGCTCCGGACTGACTCCGGACAGCGCCGCTATATATATAATTGACGACCAGCCGGTAGTCTGCCAGATGGCGGACCAGACATACAGGTGGGGAAATGAGGCAGGGTCGGTGAGCACCTGGGGATTATTCATTCCGAATCCCTTCAGGATAGTGGTTCCGATTCCGGCCGCAGGATCGAAGAATACGAACATCATGCCCACCAGAACCACTGTGGAAATAAAATGCGGCGCATAGGTGGCGGTCTGCGTTAATTTTTTCAGTTTCTGATTGGGTGTATAATTCAGGATCAGCGCCAGTATTATGGGGATAGGGAAACTGAACACCAGCTGATACAGGCTGATTACCAGCGTATTTTTCAGCAGCTTCCAGAACATGGGAGAACTGAAAAACTGTTGGAAATATTTGAAACCCACCCATTCGCTTCCCCAAATTCCTTTGGTAGCTACAAAATCCTTAAAAGCAATCTGCAGCCCTGCCAGAGGCATATAGTTAAAAATCAGGATGTAGATTATCATGGGCAAAAGAAATAAATATAAGATTCCGTTCTTCTTCAGACTTTTTCTGAACAGTGCTTTATTTTTCAAGACCCCTCATTCCTTTCTCTTTTTGATAAGATTATTTTAACAAAGGAATAAAAAAGAGCCTATGAAACGAAATCAGTTATTTTTGTAAAAAACTCAGTTTATGACAAAAAATATGGCAGACAAAAGAAGACTGCAGCAGGCATAAGGAAAGCGCGTGACGATACGATCCACGCGCTTTCGGAAACTACCGCCCTTCCTGTATATCTATGGGCAGCTTCACCGTTACTATTGTCATTCCCTCCTTCCGGCCGAATGTCAGGCCGCCTGCATCCCCATACATCAGCTTCAGACGGCTCTGGATATTTACAAGCCCTATCCTCTTCCTGGCGCGCCTTTCCTGCTCCAGGAGCTCTTTATTTTCCAGGGTTGCCTGCAGGAGTGCAAGCTGCTCTTCATCCGGCCCACAGCCGTTGTCGGTGATACGGAAAATCAGGCTCTTGCCTTCTTTTTCTCCCTGAATCCACAGCATTCCTCCGGGCGCAGTCCGTTTTTCCAGTCCATGGTAAACCGCATTCTCCACAAGCGGCTGCAGAATCATTTTATCAATATGCAGGCTTTCCAGTCCTTCCTCCAGTTCTATCCTCCACTTAAATCTGCCGTTAAATCTCACATCGCAGATATCCAGATATTTTCTCAGGAAATCCGCCTCCTCCTCCATGCTAACCTTATCACCTTCCTTAATGGAATATCTGAAGATCTCAGCCATGTTGGCTGCCATTTCCGCCACTACGGGCTGATCATTCATCAGGGCGATTCCACCCATGCACTGAAGCGTATTGTAAAGGAAGTGGGGGTTAATCTGACTTCTGAGCGCATAGATTTCACTCTCATTTTTCACAAGCTCCGACTCGTACAGCCTTTTCTGTGTTTCAAAGATCCGATGCGACATCTGGTCGTTGTTTCTGAGCATTTCATTCATTTTATCAACAAGGGGGGTGAGCTGGAAGTGGTATTTTCCGGTAATCTGTTTTTTCCTCCGGTTCGTGCCAAGCTCCGCAACTTCCCCGATCAGCCTGTCAATGGGATGGGCAATGGTCTGGTTGAAAAGCCACCCAATTAGCAGCAGCATTCCCACCATTATGGCACAGCTGAGCAGCATCTGGCTTTTAAACAGGTCATATTCTTTTACCACCTGATGGTTGTTAATCTTTGCAACGATACGGAAGCCCTGCTCTCCCCAGATTTCCCGTTCCAGATAGGTAAAGCCGCGCAGATCCCTTTCCAGGGTATCCGCGCCGGAATTGGCCGCCATGATCCGCCCCTCCGGATCGAGAAGATAGAACTCTACCTCCTCCGAATTCCCGGTTTCCTCTAAAACCTTCATGATGGCATTAGGCCGTATGACAAGCATCACTGTGCCAATGCGCTGGCTCTCGGTAAAAATGGCCGCCTTATTGGAATAAATAGGAGTAATGCACAGAAGCATTTCCCGGCCGTCGTCACCCTGATAGAAAATAAAACGATTATTTACAGCTTCCCGGTAGCATTCCCTCTCGATTTTCTTCAGCTCCTCATGGAATTTCATTTCCGACGAGCTGTAGCTGAATTCACAATTTCCTTCCTTATCAAACAACAGAGCTGTCTGTATCTGGGAATTCATGGCCATGGCTGCCTGGCAGGTATCATTCACGAAGGTAAGCATTTTATATTTTTCCAGCTGCTCTTCTTCCGACAGAAACTGCTGTACGGCGGAGTTGATGGAAAAATAGGTGGTGGTATAGGCAATGCTTTTAAAAGCTGAATCCAGGTTGTTTTCTATCTGTTTCACGGTGGTATTGGTATAGGAAAGCAGACGCTTCGCTGAATTTTCCGCAATTCTGTGTATATATATGAACTGGCTGCCAATCTGGATTAACACCGCCGCAAATATAATAAGCACAATACTTTTCTTAAAACTCAGTTTCATATCTCCTCCATGGCAGCCCGGTTCTCCGGGTTTTTCCTTTGCTTCCGATACTGGCTGGGTGTTGCGCCGCTGTATTTTTTGAATACCTTATTAAAATAGTAATAGTCCTGGATGCCGCACTGCACTGCAATTTCCTCCAGTGACAGCGTGGTATGGGTCAGGAGGCGTTCCGCCTCCTTCATTCGGATAGAGGTGAGATATTCGGAAAAAGAACCGCCGGTATCCTTATTAAACAGTGCACAGCAGTAATTGGCATTCAGGTGGAACTGCTCCGCCAGCTCCTTCAGCACCAGCTTTTCCTGGAAATGTCCGTGCATATAAGTCAGCAACTCCTGAAATACCGGATTTTCCGTCAGGGGGATCTCTTCTTTTTCCTGTTGCTTTTCCTTTTGTTCCTCTAATATCAAATGCAACTTGCCAAGCAACACTGTGAGCTTGTCCCTGGCAATGGGTTTCAGGCAATAATCGCATACCACACCCATGCGTATGGCCTCCTGTGCATAACTGAATTCTGCAAATCCGCTGATAACAACAAACCGGCAGGGAAGACCCGCTTCCACAGCTTTTCTCATAAAGCTCAAACCATCCATTTCCGGCATCCGTATGTCGATAAATATAACATCCGGAGGATCGGAGACCGCCTGGTTAAAGGCTTCCATGGAATTCTCAAATTTTCCTGTAATCCTGAAGCCCAAATCCTCCCACTTTACAATTTTCTCCAGATAAACAAGCGCCCATGGCTCGTCATCCACCAGATAAACCCGGTATGTATCCATCTTCTCCGCCTCCATGTATATTCAGGCATTCCGCAGAACAACGCTCCATTTTACTACTGTTCTGACTCTTTTTACTTTATTTTAGTCTACCATCGTTTCCCCGATTCCACAATTCCATTCTTTTCCGGTTACAGGACACGCCCCACCTCAGGATAAACGCATCAGCGTAGGTGACGCCCTTCCGGCCGGCAGCCGCAGCCTCGGATGGCGGGAAGGGCGCCGCCCACGCTGATGCGTTTATCCTGCACCCCACCTGGATCCCGGGGAGAATATGCTTTCCTTTTCCTCTCATATCCGTTAAAATTAACTGTATAATTATCGGGCGGGATTCTGCAGTTTGGATATACTGAAGGTAAGGAGGAGACAGAGGGATAATGGATTGGACGACAAGGCTTAACAAGGTGATGGATTATGTGGAGGCTTCGGTACACGGAGAGATTTCCGAAGAAGAAATCAGCAAGATTGCGGCATGTCCGTATTCCATGTTTCAGAGCTCTTTTTCACAGATTGTGGGGATTCCTTTTTCAGAATATGTGAGAAGGCGGCGGCTGACCATGGCGGCATATGAGTTGTTGAATACTAACAGAAAGCTACTTGACATCGCAATGGATTATGGCTACCAGTCGGACGATGCCTTCCGGGTGGCGTTTAAAAACCTGTACGGCATTACTCCTGCGGAGGTCAGGAAATCCAACCCCAGCCTGGTTTTTTACTGCCGCCTCACTTTTGAAATTAATATCAGGGGGATAGAAAAAATGAATTACAGCGTAGTGGAGAAAGAAGCCTTTCAGGTCATCGGTATAAGGAGGATTACGCCCTACGGCGGCGGTACCTGGGCCATCGTAAAGAGCGACGGCAGCAATGACCGGATCCGTTCGCTTACCGGCAGCTTCTTTGACCTGGGATTATGCTTCGGTTTTGACGATGAGGGAAATAACGACTATATGTGCGCCGTGGAATGTGAGGATTACGACGGGGATGAGTACAGTGTGTACCAATATCCTGCAACCACCTGGCTGAAGTTCGAGGCAAGCGGTAAGATTTCGGACAATACGCTGGGAAATGTCTGGCGCCAGATTAACACGGAGTTTCTGCCCTCCAGCAGGTTCCATAAGGGGCCGCTTCCCACCATTGAAAAATATGTGTCCTGGAACGACGCGGAGGATACCTGCCTGGTGGAAATATGGATTCCTCAATAAACAAAGACGGTTCCCTGTTTTTCCGGGGAACCGTCTTTGTTTGGGGGAAACTGTTAATTATACAAATCGTATTTATGCAGCCATACGGTAACGTTCCACTGCATTCAATACATCCTCGTCTTCTCCTTTGGAGTTCACAAATACAAGGTTCAGAGTTTTTCCGATACCAAGGGCGAATACGCCCAGGATGGATTTGGCATCCACAGTATAGCTTCCGAGAGCCAGGTCATATTCTCCTTCGAACTGTCTCATGGTCTGTACGAAGGATTCTGCCGCCGCTGCATTTTCCAGATAAATATTAACTGATTTCATTTCAATACCTCCTGAAATTCATCTTTTGTTGTGTTCTTTATGTTCGCTTTTTACGTTTGGCGCATCTGTAAGCCGTCATCGATTAGTTTCTTTTTTCGTTGTATTTATCATACAAAAAAAATTCCTCCCTGTTAGGAGGAAAATCTTAATATTGGGGGAAATTTTTGCACTTTGTAACCCGTTTCACGGTGAAAAAGTGGGTTTTCGTGTCCTTTTTCAACGGTGAAACGGGGTGTTATCCTTTTTGGAAAAGGGGAAAATACGGCCTGTACCGCTGTCGGATACGGCTTTCCTCCATGATAATAAGGGTTCAGCTGTTCATCTGGCGGTACTCCGCGGGGAGGACGCCTACCTCCTCTTTAAATACCTTACTCATATATTTCGGATCGGAGAAGCCGGTCATTGCTGCGATTTGGGTCAGATTCTGGCTGGTTCCCAGAAGCAGGGTCTTTACCTTTTCCACTTTCACATTCCGGACCTCCTCCGTAAAGGATATGCCGGTTTCCTTTTTGAACTGGCGGCTCAGATATTCCGGGGAAACAGCCAGCTTCCTGGCGACCTCCTCCATGGTAATGCCCTGGCTGTAGTATTCCTCAATCATGCGCTTCGCCCGGGCGATCAGGGGGCTTACTTCCTGCTTTCCGGTAATTCCCCCCGCCATGATGGCGTCAAACAGGCGCTTCATGCTCACACCCACGTCGTCCCAGGTATAAGCGTTCATTATGGCCTCCAGCAGCTCCGGAACCTCCAGCTCATTTTCCTCAAAGGTTATGTATTCCCGGGCCGTATTCAGAGCTGTCCACAGAAATGTAATGCACGCTTCCTTGATATCCTTTGGTTTATGCACCTGATCCCTGCAGTAATTCAGGAATTCCGTGAAGCAGGCTTTAAACTCCTTTTCATCGCCCTTGATGACGGACTGTTTCAGCCGCAGGGACAGCTCCGGCGGATATTTCAGCGGATATACGGGAATGTCCGCGATGCGCCGCTCAGATATGATTTTCCCGTTGCCCAGTGAAAGGCTCCATTCCAGAAGCCGGCGTATCCGCTTCCGGCTTTCCTCCAGTTCATAAAAGCCCCCGCATTCATCCCAGACACACACCGCTTTGCTGTCGGTATTGGAAAGCAGCATAGGGACTACGGAACGGTTAAAATAAGCTTCCCAGTCCCGATCCTGCTCCATATGGTACAGCACCATCGTGCACTGCGTCCGTTCCGGGAATGCGGTCACCACGCTGCTGAAGCCCTGCACATGCCCGTCCACCTCACCGAGGATACGGAGCACAATGTCCTTCCTTTCATCATAAAACCGTCCCAGCCAAATGATGAAAACGGTCATCGGATCCGTTGCTTTAATATCATATTTTTTCTCAAGCGCGGCGGCGGTTTCCTCCGTTTTTTCCAGAATTCCCGTCAATGCGCTGCGGGTCATGCTTTCCAGGCTCAGCAGCGTTCCCTGGTGATTTTTCTCCTGTACCTCTTCCTCCATCTGCTTCAACACTTTTTTCAGCTCCTGGATTTTTACAGGTTTGAGAAGATAGGTGCTCACTCCAAGCTCCATGGCCTGTTTGGCATAGGAAAAATCAGAATATGCGCTCAGGATCAGGGCCTTGCTGGCAACGCCCTCTTCCCGCAGCTTTTTTAGCATGGTCAGGCCATCCATATCAGGCATGCGGATATCCATTATGATTAAATCCGGTTTTACACGACGGATGACCTCCAGGCCCTCAATGCCGTCGGCGGCTTTTCCCGCCAGCTCATAGGAAGGATTGAGTTTTTTCAGGATTCCTTCCATGCCTTCCCTGATGGGCGCTTCATCTTCCACTATCACAATTCTCAATTTTCTTTTCCTCCATTACGGGAATACACAACGTCACCCTCGTATATTCGGACGGGCGGCTTTCAAAGAGAACGCTGGCGGCCTCCCCGTAATAGAGCCGCAGCCTTTTTCTCACATTTTCTATTCCGAAATGGTCTTCCCTGTGATAATCCGGCTGATTCAGGATTGTCACCGTTTCTTCAGGCATACCCTTTCCGTTGTCTTCGATTTTTACCCGGAGCATACCGTTTTCCAGCTCTCCGGTTATTATCAGGAGCGGTTCTTTTTTGCTGCCATGCAGCCCGTGTCTGATGCTGTTTTCCACAAAGGGCTGCAGAAGCAGCTTATGCATGGGGCATTTTGCGGCTTCGGAGGTGAGGCTGCAGAAAATCTGGATTTCCTTTCCCAGCTTCTCCTGTTGGAGGCGGGTGTACTTTTTCAGCCAGGCGATCTCTTCTCCCAGTGTGGTGACACCGCCTGCATTCTTGATGGCATAACGGAGGATATCTCCCAAATCCCCAACCATTTCACTGATTTCATATTCCTCTCTGGCAATCGCCTTCCAGTTAATGGTATCCAGGGTGTTGTAGAGGAAATGTGGATCAATTTGGGCCTCCAGGGCGGATATTTCCGCGTTTTTCTGTTCCAGGGCGGATTGCCTGACCTGTCCCAGCAGCAAATCGGTCTGCGCCACCATTTCGTTGAAGCCGTCCGCAATCTCCACAACCTCCGCGGGCATGTTGCCCCGTTTTTCCACCCGGGTGGTAAAATCGCCCTCCTCCACCCGGTGCATGGCCTTCAAAACGGCTTCCACGGACACTATTACAGGATGAATCACAATCAGTACGGCGGACACCAGGACAATGCAGACGCCGAAAACCATTCCCACCTGCAGCCAGAACTGATCCCGCATGGTTTTCTGGTAATGGGACAGGGGATAGAACTCCACAATGTTCCAGCCGCTCTTTTCGTTTGTTACCGATGCCGCCTTATATTCCGAATATGACCTGTTTCCGATGCGGCTGATTTGATCCAGCCTGATGGTGGACCCGATCATGCTGTTGTTCGGCGCGCTCAGCACTCTGCCGTCCTGCTCCAGAACAAAGATTTCACTCCCGGTTCCCTTCATGGCGTCCTGCAGCACTCTTTCATCCACGCTGATAAGAACGCTTCCCACTTCCTTATGGATATCCCTGTAATCAATCAGCCTTCTCTGGATGGAAAAAACATATACCGGATCATTTCCCGCCACTGTGGCGTATTTTATGGGCTGATACATCTCCACTTCATCCTGCAGCAGGTTCATGCTGCTGTTTATCCAGAGGCTTTCGCTGGTGGAGGAGGACAGGCCGTCATAGTAAAGGCAGGTTCCGTCCGCTGTAAAAACAGCCAGCCCAATCACGCCGTCATTCCGGTTGCAGATGTGCTTCAGTTCCCTGCGGATACGGATTTTAACGGATTCCATATCTTCTGCGCCGGCATTGAATTTTTCCACCAAATCTATCATATCGTCATCCGTGCAGAAGTCGTAAAGGAGCGTATAATATTTCTCCAGGGTAAGGGAAAGACTGCGGTTGGACTTTTCCAGGCCTGCCTGCACCCGGCTGTCCAGGCTTTCCTCCATGGATGAATTCAGCCGCAGCTGGGATACCCCTGCAAAAATCAGGATGGGGATAAAAAGCAATGTGAGAAGCATAAAAATCAATCTGATACGAATTCCCCAGGGTCTTTTCATTCGCCGCCTCCCTGCTCCAGCAGGAGCGTAATGGTTTTCTCCGCTTCCTTTAAGGTTTCCTCCACGTCGGCCCCAAGAATGACATTTTCCATGGCTTCGGTCACCGTTCCTGATACGCTGGGCCACCAGGGTGCAAATTCCCTGCATCTGGCCGTTTGAAACAGCCCTACAAAAGCTCTACGCTCTTCGTCGTCGGGAAACTGCTTTTCCATGACGTCATCCCTTGGGGCAAGGAAGCCGAAATCATCCATATAGGACTGCATCCTCCGGGGTTCTGCCAGGTAGCGCATAAACTCCAGCGCCTCTTCCACATGTCCATCCTCCGATACGGCCATGATTTCGCCTCCTACCGTGGTTATCCTTTCCCCATCCGAGGGAATGGGGGCAATGCCGAATTCTATATCCGGCGCGTTTTTGCGGATATACCCCACTGTCATGCAGGTATTGAACATCATCGCCGTCTTTCCCTTTGAAAACTGGTGCATCACATCCGCCAGCGTCATGCTCACGCTCTGTCTGTTTAAAACGCCCTGTTCCGAAAGCGTCCCAAGGAGGCTGAATGCGTTTCTGCCCGCTTCACTGTCTATCCGCGTCACATCCCCTCCCATAGACCACAGCACCGGAAGAAAGGCATACAGGCTTTCCTCACTCTGTATTCCCGCCACTGCAAACCCGTAGTGGGATTCGTTTGTGGTACGGACCGCCGTATCGCAGAATTCCTCCCAGGTTGCAGGCACAGCGCAGCCTGCCTCCTCCAGCATCTGTTTATTGTAAATCAGCGCCGGACAGTTCATTCCAAAGGGAAGGCCGTAAACCCTTCCGTCAATTTCACAGGGTTCCATCGCCTGGGGCAGATATTCGGGAAGCACCTCCAGCTTCCCTGTCAAATCCGCAAAGTGCTTCATATTATGGAAAAACCGGAAATCTGAGGAATCCACCACCGCAATGTCCGGCATGGTTCCATCCGCCATGCTCAGGGCAAGCTGTTTTTTAAAATCCTCATCCGGTACATATTTTATTTCCACCGTAATGCGCTCCTGGGATGCGTTAAATGTCTTCACCAGCTTCGAAAGAGTCTGCTGGCAGGCTGGGATATCCCAGTAATGCCAGAGCGTTACCACCGTTTTTTCAGGTGCGCTTTCCTCCTCCTGCGCCTGCCTGCCGCAGCCTGCCGTAAAAAGCAGCAATGTAAGAAGAAATGCCATGCCTGCCCTCAGCCCGATTTTTCTGACGTTCATTTTCAATCTCCCTGTTTTCTACAGCGGACCAGCTGAATGGTTACTAACTGAATCATTTTCTTATGGTCAGCACAAAACGCTGGCCTGTTGAATAGTTACTAAAAGTATATCATATTCGTATGAAAGAAGGGAGCCTTACGGAAATCTTTTCCGTTATGGCTCCCCTGCCTCAGCTCTTTATTTTCCTGTATGCCTTATTTTTACTGTCCTGCCTCTTCCATCTTCGCGGCAATCTGTTCAGCCAGCTTCCGGCAGACCTCTTCCTCACGGGCCTCCACCAGAATCCGGATCACCGGCTCCGTGCCGCTTTTGCGGATCAGCACGCGGCCTGAGCCGTCAAGCTCCAGAGAAGCCTGGTCAATGGCCTCTTTCACCACGGGATTTTCCAATACTGCCGCGGCATCCTGCACCCGTTTGTTAATCTGTGTCTTGGGGAACAGGGTGACTCCTGCGGTCAGGAAGGAAGGCATGGTTTTCTTTCCCACAATAATTTCCATCACCCGGATGGCGGTCAGAATTCCATCCCCTGTGGTGCTGTATTTGTTAAAAATAATATGTCCGGATTCCTCGCCGCCTATACTGTAGCCATGCTCCTGCATTTCAAGGGATACGTATTTATCGCCGACCGGCGTGCGTTTCATGCGGATGCCCTGCTTTTCCAGAGCCTTTTCCACTCCCATGTTGGAAGCGATTGTGGCAACCACCGTATCGTCAATCAGCGCATTCCTTTCCTTCATGTGCACGGCGCACAGATACATAATCAAATCGCCGTCCAGAACATTTCCTTTTTCGTCCACAGCAAAGCATCTGTCAGCATCGCCGTCAAAGGCAAAGCCCACATCCAGACCTTTTTCCACTACGAACTTCTGCAGGGACTCAATATGCGTGGAACCGCAGTCCACGTTAATATTCAGGCCGTCCGGCTCATCATGAATCATATAAGTGCGGGCGCCAAGCATTTCAAATACCGTCTTGGCAATGCTGCTGGCTGCGCCGTTGGCACAGTCCAGACCCACCTTGTAGCCGCGGAAGGAATGTATGGTAGTGGAGGTGAGATAGCTGATATACTGGTTTCTTCCCTGGATGTAGTCGGTAATTTTACCGATATTTTCATTGCGGGCGCAGGTGATTTCCACCTTGCCGTCCAGATAGTCCTCCACCTTTTCCAGTACGGCATCCTCCATTTTAAAGCCGTCTTTGTCTATGATTTTAATTCCGTTGTCATAAAAAGGGTTATGGCTGGCGGTAATCATGATGCCAAAGTCAAAATCCCCGCTCTTTGTCACATAGGATACGCTGGGCGTGGTGGTAACGTGAAGCAGGTTGACATCTACGCCGCCTGAGCTTAAGCCTGCCGCCAGGGCATATTCAAACATATAGCTGGAGCGTCTGGTATCCTTTCCGATAACGCAGCTCGCCTTTTTATGGGCGCCGTCCGTAAAATACCAGCCCAGGAACTTTCCGATATTAAAGGCATGGTCCGCCGTCAGAACCTCGTTTGCTTTTCCTCTGAATCCATCGGTACCAAAATACTTCATATGATCTCCTTTCATGGGTCAACCACGATTTCCGTCTGCCATTTTATCACAGTTTTGGAAAATTTGCACTATTAAATCTTTTTTTTGTACTAAAGTAGCATATGTGAGGATGAGGAAAAGTAAACGCGGATTTTGACATTTTTATGATTCTGCCAGGATAAACGCATCAGCGTAGGCGGCGTCCTTCCTGCCCGGGAAAAAAGACAGCTGGCAGTTGAAGCTTCGGACGGCAGGAAGGACGCCGCCTACGCTGATGCGTTTATCCTGATGATTCTACTGTGGGCTGATTCCATTTGTCTGGAAGGCGATTTTCAGATTTGCGCTCATCATCCGGTCGGTTTTATATTTCTCCCACATCCAAAGATAGGTATCGTCAAGCCCCCTGCATTTGCTTCTGAAGACAGCCTGAAGCGCCGTATGGGCCAGCCAGTAGGACTCTCCCCGCATTAATTCGGAAAGCTCTCTCACATAGTTCATTTTATCATCGCAGGTGCCGATGACGTAGACAGCGGTTTTTCTTGTTTCCTCTTTATTGTTGTTATCCATTGCAAAAGCGATGATATCCCCGGCACGGCGGCATTTGCAGTCATGGAGGAAATACAGAAGCCTGTTTTTTTCTGTAATATTTTCTCTATATAAAAGCTGCAGCATGGGCTGGTAATAGCGGCACTTTTCACCCTCCGGCAGTCTTCTGGCGCAGCAAATGGCAGCGTCAGGTTTGCTTCCTGACAAAAGCTGTTCAAAGACCTCCCGGCCCCTGTGTAAATCAAAACGGAAAAGAAGCTCCGTCCTCATGGCATCCAATTCTGGTTCCTTCAATGCTACAAGAAAATCTATGGTTTCTGCAGCGGCGGTTTTGAACCGGAAGAGGCTTGACAGAAGCTGTTCCTTGTTCAGGGGCGGAAAGTCCATGTTGTTGTCTTCCTCCCCTGTTTTTTTGTCCATTTCGCAGAAGTCCTTAACAAGCTCTTCTTCGGATTTCAGGCACAGGTATCCGTAGGAGGTAAGATTGTGATCCTGAAGGATTTCCTGAAAATACATTTCGTACCAGTAAAGAAAGGGCATTCCGGTAAAAAAGGGGCCGTACCCCGGTTCCAGGTTCCAGTCGATATAGACGATTTTACCGCGCTCACTTCCTCTGCACATCAAAACAGTGTCATAGGTACAGCCCTGGGTTCCGATGACCAGCATTCCCGCGCAGAGCTTATACATCAATGAGTCGTATTCCTCATCGCTGCAGTTATCAAGCTCCTCCATGCGGACGGCCCAGTCCTCCGGCGTCATGCGCCGGTCGATGAAGGCGGGCGCTGGGGCCTCTTCATCCTTTTCCTTTACAGCGGTTTGCGTTGTTTCCAGGTATTCCGTATACCGTTCCGCTTCTTCAAGAGAATAGAGGCCATAGTAAGGGCCTGCCCCTCCGTTCCCTATCTGAGTGAGGAAAAATTTGTATTCCTCGGGAAGCAGAAGATTATGTTTTTCCTCAAACCGGCGTACCTGCTCCGGTGAAGCAGGGGGATTCAGCTTGTATTTGTGGCGATCCGCGCCAAATATCAGATGGGAAGGATCCCGGGCTCCGGCCTGGGTTACCAGGGATTTCAGATAAGAGGCAGGGGCTGGTTGGAATGGTATTTCTGTTGGGGAGTCCGGGGATGGGTGGTATTTTTCTTCCATAATTATCTCCTGTATCCTGTATATTGTAGTCTTGCCTGCGATGCTGCATTAATGAGTAGTTTTCAGGGTGATTTACAGCCTGTGCCTGTCCGTGCGGTAATATGCACCTTTGCACGCGGCAATATGATTTTTTTTCTGATTGGTTTGTTTATTTGTTCACTTGTTTTTATCTGGCTTTTAGTCCTCTTTTTTAAATGGCTTTTTATCTTGATAAAGGATATAAAGTGTCTTGAATATTATAATATTTTATGGGAATTAAGTCTATGAGCGCAGTTCGGTATTAAATATAAATATTATATGGCATTTTCTTATTGGCGGGAAATGATTTATGGAATATAGATAGAAACAATAAACGGTTATACAAAACCAACGTTTGTATAACCGCTTATTGTTTCTTAGCCTTTTGTTTCTTAGCTTACTTCTTCTTTTGGAAATACCTTCCTAAGAAAGGCTTTCTCTCATTTAAAACTGCTGTCCGGAGTAGCTCTTACTTTTTTACTTTTGCTTATCCGCACGCAGTACGCCATGGTTCGTGTACTGGCAGAGCCTCCGGAATGCATTTATTTATACATTGCCATGTACTCGCCATGGGCTTCAATCAGCTCATCGCACATGCTGCGGATATCATCGATATTCAGCTCTGCCGCAGTATGGGGATCCAGCATAGCTGCCTGGTAAATGTAGTTCTTATCCCTTGTCCTCGCAGCTTCAATGGTAAGCAGCTGTACGTTGATGTTTGTCTGGTTCATGGCGGCCAGCTGTACGGGCAGGCGGCCTACATGGCAGGGATTTACACCTTTTGCATTGATCATGCAGGGAACCTCCACGCATGCGTCGGAAGGCAGATTGTCAATCAGGCCTGTATTCAGTACGTTTCCGCCAATCTGGTAAGGATGGTTGGTTACGACTGCCTCCATAATATAAGAAGCATATTCCCTGGAACGTTCGTGGGTTATCTTGCCGTCCTTAAGGATGTTATCCCTTTCCTGCTCCCAGTCCGCGATCTGCTTGATGCAGCGTCTGGGATATTCGTCGAGCGGAATATTGAACTTATCGATCATTTCCGGATAACGGGACTTAATAAAAAACGGGTTATACTCGGAGTTATGTTCACTGGATTCTGTGCAGTAATAGCCAAGGGTTCTAATGTATTCATAACGCACCATATCGTTATGCTTTTCATTTTTATTCTTCTCCAGCGCACGCTTTTTGATTTCGGGGTAAAGATCGATTCCGTCTTTGTCCCTGATATCCAAAAGCCAGGCCATATGGTTAATGCCAGCGATATAGTCCGTGGCGCCTTCCAGCTTGTCTTCCATTCCCAGACCCTTCAAAAGTCCTTCGGTGCAGACCTGAACGCTGTGGCAAAGGCCTACGGTTCTGATTTTCGTATATCTCTGCATGTAGCCGCTGAGAATTGCCATAGGGTTGGTGTAATTCAGGAAAAGGGTGTTGGGGCAGACCTCTTCCATATCCCTTGCAAAGCCTTCCATTACGGGAATGGTACGGAGTCCGCGCATGATGCCGCCGATTCCCAGCGTATCACCGATAGTCTGCTTCAGGCCGTATTTCTTGGGAATTTCAAAATCAGTTACGGTGCAGGGCTCATAGCCGCCTACCTGAATGGCATTTACAACAAAGTCAGCGTCACGCAGCGCTTCTTTTCTGTTTTCCACACCAAGATAGGTTTTGATAACCGCTCTGTCTTCGTTTACATTATGGTTGATAGCCTTCAGGATGATTTCTGAATCCTTCAGACGTTCTCCGTCAATGTCGTATAATGCGATTTCCGCATCTCTGAGCACCGGTGTGCACATGCAGTCCCCAAGGACATTCCTTGCAAATACCGTACTTCCTGCCCCCAGAAAAGTAATTTTTACCATGAGAGTTCCTCCTTCTCTTGCATTTAACTTATGATTCCTTTAAAATCATGGTATCTGCTTTTATTTTAAGATTTCTGGACTTTTTTTCTATATTAATTGTTTCTTATTTTTGTATTTATGTTTCCTTTCGTGTTTTCTTTCCGTAGGGCGGAAGGGTATGGCGGACGCGGATGGAACCGGATATCGGAAGGACAGGTTTTTATGAAAAATGAATTGACGCAGGTTAATGAATTGAGGCATATAACAGATGAAAAAAATAACATCCGGGAGACAATCCGGCTTTTAACAGAGTCACAGACGCGCATTGCGCTGCGTCTTTATTATTCCGGAAGCGAGTCCTGTGCCCCGGGACATTTTTTCGGCCCGGCCGTAAGGACTCATTATCTGATCCATTTTATCAGGAGCGGGAAGGGCAGGTATATGCGCGGCAATTCCGAATATGCTTTGAAAAAAGGGGATGCGTTCCTGATCCTTCCCGGTGAAACGACAAAATATATGGCGGACGAAGAAGAGCCGTGGGAATACACCTGGATTGCCTTTGATGGTCCGGATGCAGGGACGCTGCTGCGTCACTGTGGTTTTACGGATTCCCAGGTTGTCTACCGGGCACCGGACGAGGAGAGTGCACAGCGGCTGCTTACACAGACAATTGTGTTTGAGGACAGTTTTCACGAAAATAGCCAGAACCTGCTGAAAATCCTGGGGAATTTTTATCTGCTGTTCTCCTGCATGTATCAGGAACAGCTTCCTGCGCATCTTCTCCCGGAATCCGGGAATGCTTCCCAGACCGGAACGCTGCAGGAAATTTATTTCCGCCAGGCTGTGGAGTATCTGGAGCATAATTTCAGTTATCCGGTAAAAATTGAGCAGCTGGCAAGGCAGGTGGGGGTGAGCCGTACTTATCTGTATAAAATATTTATTTCACATTCCGGGAAAAGTGTTCAGCAGTATTTACTGGATCTGCGGCTGGAGGCTGCCATGGATATGCTGAAGAAAACACGCAGGGATATAACGGAAATTGCATATTCCTGCGGTTTTACGGATTCCCCGTCCTTCTGCCGGCAGTTTAAAAAGACCACCGGGCGGACGCCGCTGCAGTACAGGCGACTGGCGGGGAATTATGGGGGATAGGATTATTTAATTGCTTATTTATTTTCCCAGGCTGTTTAAGAAGCCCTCACAGCCTTCACATACATCTCGGTAGGTGGCTTCAAAATTGCCTGTGTACCAGGGGTCCGCTATGGCGCCGGGACGGTCTGTATAGTCCAGGAGAAGATGGACTTTGTTTTCCGGGTCGGAACGGAGGATCCGCATGATGTTGCGCAGGTTCATTTCATCCATGCCGATGATGTAGTCGAATTTATTGTAGTCTTCTTTTCTCATCTGGCGGGCGTGTTTTTGTGAAATCTCCTCCTGGAAAATGCCGTGCTCCAAGAGCTTGCGGCGGGTTCCGTGGTGCACCGGGTTGCCGATTTCTTCGGTGCTTGTGGCGGCGGATTCTATGTGGAATTCGGCCGCAAGGTTTCTGGCTCTTACCATGTCACGCAGGATGAATTCTGCCATGGGGGAGCGGCAGATGTTGCCATGACAGACAAATAATACTTTTATCATGTTCGCTTAACTCCTTGAAAACTCTGGTTTTTCCTTGATTTTGCAGCATTTCTGCGGCATTGTGAAACGAAACTTTCCTGGTATAAATCTGCTTATTTTGTTATATCTTTTCCATCAAGTGTCATAAATCTGTCATAAACATGAGATTTCATATGACACTGGATTTTCTTCCAACCAGCAACCTTTTTCATTTCCTCCTCTGCATATTCAAACTTAACATGGGTATAGGTATTCAATGTTACACTGATATCTGAATGCCCCATGATATGTTGAAGCAGAACATGTGCCTTCAAACATGTGGTGTAATAATAGGCATCTCATTCGTCTATCGGACATTCTTATCTCTCTTTTCTGATTGCCCTACGGCATGAAAGAAGAGTCAGGCTCTGACATTAGTAACATAACTATACCATAAACCTGACTCTTAATCTATTGAAATCTGACTATTTTGCATTCAAATATTCGTCAACATACTTCTCAAATAATCTGCGTTTTATCTGTACTCCGGAACCGTTCCACAAAATAAATTCTGCATCCAGATGATCATCAATCAGCTTACATATTTTTGTAAGAGACAGAAAACAGAGTTTTACAGATACAGACTGAAGTTGATTGTTTGAAACACAGGCAGGAAACCAAATGGAAGAACTGATAACGGACAGCATTTCCTTCATCGGAAAAGAAAAAGCAGACGTTCTCTGCTCCATAGAGGAAAACATGTCTTCTTTACCGCCGTTGTCCGCTATGCCATTTTAAATGCCCATAACAATAGCAACCTGTTTTCTCCTGACCTCACAGATATTTTACCGGATGCAAAATGTCCTTCCTACACTTCTGAGTTTATGGGTAGAAAAACTCATAGAAAATTCATGATTTCACTTATCGTTATCCAGTCTCCAAAACAGTTTCTCACGTGTTGAAATGCTTTGCTTTTCATCATCATATTCTGCCTGATAAAATTTAAACTCCTTCAGTTCATCTGCACGTGTAAGCAATTTCTCCATTATCCTCATTTTATCATACTCTGAAATATTCATACCAAAAATCAGCCCTTTGAAATGTTCAGGTGAATATTTCAAATTTCTGTTCACTGGTTCATTATATTCGGAGAACATGTTGTCCAGTGAAAGTCTATATTCATTTTCATGCTCCCATGCTTTGATTTTCCGATATGTTTTTGCATCAAACACTTCCCAGTACCTTTTTCGCCATTCCTCCTCGTCTGAGAACGTATCTAAAACACTGCTGACCCCATCAACACCTGTTAACCATGATTCTATTTCCTTAAAAGTAAGTCTTCCAAAGGTTTCAAAGAAATTACGTTCCGTCATTTCCCCTTCATAATGAACTGGCTTCACTTTTAAATGTATAGTACTATTCTTTTTAATAATTGCCATGTTGTTGTTTTCATCCGTTTCGTAAATCAGGCAAACTCCCTTGTGATGATCCGCATAATTACCCCACATGGCAGAATCATTATCTCTGCCTGAGAAACAAACCACATAGTTTGCGGGATATATCATATCCTTCAACTGTTCTATATACACTTTAGGAAAATCCACTGCAATTGTCATCCAATTTCTGCGCTGACGTGCTTCTGTAATCGTCTGCTCCTTGGAAATCTGGCCGTTTTCATTTCTATGGTTACCATATAAAAAAGTATCATCCTCAAATCCTAATCGAACATACTGGAAATCTCTCGCATCTTCAAAAACTTCTTTTGCTTTCTTTATAATTTCTGAGCGATATTCATCGTTCAGGAATTCAGCTTCCATCAGTTCAAACGGAAACGAATTTTCTTTCGTTCTAAACATATTTAATAGGCTATCAGCAGTTTCCTCCGGTATCATTCTACAATCCTTACAGTTATGAATGCAGCGTATAAGGGCTTTATTATGTATAAAATGAAGAATCATTTGTAACTCTCCATCGAATACTTTCGTCCGATTATTTCCATAAAAAGCTGACAGCTTTTGAATTTCTTCATCTGCGAGGAAACCATCTCCTAAAGATTTTAGAATATCCCCTAACGGGACATTATCATAACGATGCAAACTCACGAGTAATGTCTCATGATGAAGCATTTCCTCATCCCCACGAAGGAGATACAAATCAATAGCCTGACTCAAACTGCATATATAATTTCTAAACAAACCTTCCCATGCAGCCTTATCTCCCTGCCAGAAAACACGGACATAACCTTCTATCGGATCATTCAGTTCTTCACGAGACGCAAAATGGAATGTTCCTTTTTCAATTTCCAACAATGCACTTTCTATCGGTCTATAATGGTATATTAACATTTATTTTTCCTCAATTCTGATTATTCCACTTCTTCAGCACATCTAAATCCGTCTGTGCCATACGCAGCGGCTTTGCAACATTTCCCGTGTGTCTCGGGAACAGGCCGGTATACCTTGCTTCAAACACATCCCAGGGCACTTTATCTGCCATCCGAACCCAACGGTTATCAGGATTCAGATGCAGTCCTATGGGCTGGTTAAAATCAAAAAGGGTGTCTGTGTTTTACCTGCTGGTTTGTACATTTTGGCTACTTAAAGGTAGTTTGGACACTAAGTTATCCTTCGTTCGAACTTGTATTTTTATCTTTTTCATATACCATAAGCACACCGTAATATTTTGCTACTACACTCCCATCTTTTGTATATTTTCCGACATCTTCAATTCCGTATCTCAAAAGAAAATAATCGAGATCATGTAATATCTTATATATTTCATTTGCATATTCTACTTCATGCGTCTCTATTGCCAAATTCGTCAGATCAATCAGTTGCTGGAGATCTGCTGATAAACTTTCATTTTGAACAGATTTTTGCATATCCTGAATAAGCTCCACAAAATTTGCTCCATCAAATCTATTGTACTCCATTACTGGTTCCCCATACTTTTGATAGAATTCACTTTCAGTAATGCCTTCTTCATTCATAACTGTTTTCTTATTGCCTTCATACGCCCAACCAATTTGTATATCACCTTTCTGGTCAAAATAATTCCAAAACAAACTGTCTTTATCAGATAATTTGTCGAATATATTATCATTTAGATAAGCGTATTCCATTTGAAGATTTGCAACTTTAATATTTTCCGTTAATCTTTCCTTTTCATCATCGGACATTCCATCTAATACCAATTCTCTCATAGCCAGAACTTCTTTTTTTGTAGGTGCAGCATTTTCTGTTTGAATATCATTATTTTCTACCGTTTCTTCTTCAACGATGATATTGCTTTCCGTTTCTATATTTTCTTCAATTATGGGCTTTTTTTGTTCTTCGTTTTGTTCAGAACACCCCACTAGAAACATCATACACAATACAAACAAAACACACTTTTTTTTCATAAGTTACTCCTTTATCGCTTCTAAAAGGTATCCATCGATGCCAATATCTCATGATTAGCTTTTTCATATTCGTTTAACACACTATCATCAAAATCTTTTGCTTCACAAGTTGGATGATACCTTACACACCCCATAAAATAATTATACAAATCTTCATTCTTGAAAATATACCCATGCCTTGCATATATTTCATTTTTTGCCATTTAAAGTGTCTATTACTCTATTAAAAATCACCTTTCATGATCTTTTCCATGCAATAACCTCCCAGTTGAATTAGATAGAAACTGTCTACCCAATTCATATTATAATAAAATATCCCACAAGAATCTACAATAATACAAATCTTATCTTATTTTCACTTTTCTTGCCATATCATGACTCTAACCCAAATCAAAACTGCTGTTACCTCTTGACCGTAATGCTTTCATCAGGTGTTCCCCCAATCTATAATTTCGTTCTTAACTTCATCTAAAATATGCTGCCCGGTCATTTTGTCCGTGTCTTGTCCTGTTAAAGTGCAATTCAGTGTACACACGTTTTGAAAAGTACTTATGGATATTTGAAAATCGGGTGGAAATCTGTAAGTCCCTGTTGTATAACAACTCGTGATTTTACAGTTATTAAAAAACAATTTTGTATGGTCGATTTTCCCAAAGTTCGTATACGAAACAGGGAATAAACGGTAAAACCATTTTATTCCCAGAGCAAGTATAAATCGCGGTATTTTATGAAACGTATAGTCTAGCGATCGAATACCAACCAGGCAACGAAAACGTGATTTTTGTAATTCCATTTCAATATGTACCTGTGACAAGGTTTGGCTGAAAGAGTGTTGCGGTTTAATCTCAACAACAATCTTTCTGTAAATCCCCGTCATATTCGCTACGGTAAATTTCCCCTGCATGGATGAAAATTTCCGCAGGTCCGCGGGACAGGGGATAACTACAGTCTGTATCTCATGTAATCGGGATATTACACGGGCATAAGCAGTAATAAACACGTCGTTAAGGGTCACATTTTGTTTTCTGCTCTTACAATAAAGAGCAGAAAAGTCTTCAGGATAAATATGGCTACATAAACAAAATTGTTTTTTCCCATTGCTGCTTTTCCTTAAAGGCGGCACTGTAATATGCTTATGCTGCCGCGTCTGCTCCGTTGTCCGCCCAATATGGACATTTTTCAAAACAGGTGCAATATCCCTGCAATTCTCTAATGGAAAAGCAGGTGTATGTCCGTTATAAAGAAAAGATAATAAATACAAATATTGTAAAAAGCCCACGCCATCAGCCAGAATGTGGCTCATACTGATAATCATTTTCTTTTTTTCATCATTTATCACAATTTGAAGCTGCGGCCTTTTATCTAGTTTCCATTGTGGCAAGTCCGAAGCGTGGCTTATGATATCACCTACTGTAAAACCTTTGTCAATAAAACGTCCTCTTGCAAAATCATAAGCCTGGAGGATTTCCGGCACATATTGGCAGGAACGAATGACAGCAGTCTGTAATTGAGCAATGTCTAAATTTCTGTCTAACTCCATATAACAGTACATAAGCGGATAAACCTTGTGCCTGTGTGTTGCTTCAACAAAATCCAAGCTCTCACATTTATTTATGGGTATTTGCACTTTGTTTGCCTTGCGCTGACAAAAACTGATTACCTTTTCTTTAAAACCAATCCCAACAAACCCGATAATACCAGTAATTATAGATTTTCCGACATTCATATTTGTTACCCCTATAAATATACAGTAAACAATAACCTGTCTGCGATTTATCTTTTTTATTGCGTAACCTCTATATTCCCATTGTTAGTTTCTGTTTTCACCGTGACCATGGGCGAATTGCCGACAGTTCCACGAGTAGTACGTCCGTCAATATTGATGCTTTCCTGGAATGAGGTGGAAACAGAACCATTTTTTGTAGTCGCCTCAAACTCAAATTCCAAATCCTGCGGGAGTGTCAATTCGATACTGCCATTTTTATTGAAAAATGTCAGATTACCTGTCACATCAGTATAGATTACTTTTATCTTACCGGAGTTATTTGCCCGATAGCTTCCAGAACCGACAGCAGCTTTTACATCAATGTCACCGCTTGTGGAGGTATAAGCAACATTCCCTGCAAGTTTTGCGCAAGTGAATTTTCCGCTTGTTGTATCCAGCCTGATTTGTTCTCCCGTTATGTTTCCTAAATCCATTTTCCCGCTTGTAGATGATAAATGGATAACAGAAGCATTGGCATTGTCTAACTGAACTGTCCCGGCGGTACTGTCAACACGTAGCGAATTCAGGTCTAAGGTTACATCGGTGAATTCAATGTTGCCGTCAGTTGTTGTAACGGTAAGATTTCCACGATATTCTTCCGGGAAATATACTTCAATATACCGTGTAAAATTACTTTTGAGAAATGGTTTACCACCCTCGTTAATCTGGATGCCTCCGCTGTCTTGTTTCACATCAGCATAATACCGGCTTTTGTTTTCAGTCATATATTCCCTGATTACCAGTTCGTCACTATCTGATTGAAAAAAGGTAACAGCTTCTTCATCATAGGATATAGTTATTTCTGAAATGGAGTTCAGATTAAAGCGTAGTTCGTTTGCGGCCTGGATTGGCGGCACGTGTGAACAGCCTGACAGGATAAACAGACAGGCAGCCAAAAGTAAGCTGTTGATAAATTTTCTTTTCATTTTCATAGTGAAACCCTCTCTTCCTTATAAAAATGAATTATTCATTCATATTATGGGTAAAATTAGAGGGCAGTTGTCTGCCCGCTAAATTTTTACTTACGCCTTATATGCAGATAGAATATTGTCTATACAGACTTTTTTGGCAAGTTCAGGGGAAATGTCCTGTGTTTCAAAGGATGTATATCTTATATCCATTGCCCACCATGATAAAATTTCAATAATCAACATGGTGGATAGTTCAATTTGTTCCAATGGACGTACTTTTCCGCTTTCAATAAAGGCCGCTAAGTATTGTTTCATAGTTTCAAAGAATTTTTTGCGATATACCCTGTAATTATCTGCTAAAAACTTAAAATCAAATTGATTTTTTTCAATAAACAGACAGCCGACGGCATATTTTGCAAGCAGGTCAAATGCGTCAGACACAAGGGTTTCAAGGTCATAATCAGCAGCGTTATTTTCAAGGTGTTTTGCAAAATCATTTCCTGTTTTTTCAAATACGGCAACAATATCTTTTTCCAAACCGTCAAATAAATCATCAGTGACTGGTCTTTCAAAATTCCGGTTGATAAACGCAGGGTCAATGGTACATTTTAAAACAAAGTGCATAATTTCCTTTTTCCCGGTAAAATCAAGATAAATTGTACCAACAGAAACACCGACCGCTTTTGCAATATGGCTAATCTGCGTTTTGGAATATCCTTGTTGTAAGAATAAACAGGCCGCCGCGTCTGTGATTGATTTTATGCGGTCATTCATGTACCGTCCTCCTCCCAGTGAATGAACTGTTCATTTATATATTACTGCCGCAATGTATGAATGTCAATAATGTATTCTTTCATTCAGCAGACAGAAAAAACACGTTTTGTGATATCTTCCTTATCTTTCGGCGCAGGTTCTTCCACAATTCCGCCGAATGGCATTTCTGCTACAAGTACATATCCTTCCGGAAGATTAAAAAGCTCTTTCACAGCCTTGTCGATCACAGGATTGTAATGCTGCAGAGACGCCCCGATATTCAATTCCCTAAGACCGCTCCAGATGGAAAGCTGCAGCATACCGCTGGATTGAGATGCCCATATCGGGAAATTGTCTGCATAGCGCGGAAACTGTTTCTGGAAATTCTCCACGACCTTTCTGTCATAGAAGTAGAGGATTGTACCGCTGCCCGCACGAAAACTGTCGATTTTATCACGGGCAATTTTACCTTCAAAAACATCATATATCCTGTTCCAGAGCTGATCCTGCTTTTCACCGTATACGACAACCACTCTGCTGCTCTTCATATTATAGGCGTCGGGAACCAGTTCCGTTAACTCTTTCGTCATATCAATTACCCGGTCGATAGAAACAGGTAACTCTCTGTTAATCGCGTAATATGTTCTGCGTGCCCTTAAAGCTTCTGTGATTTTCATAAAAAATCTCCTTTCATTTTGCACCGTATCTGGTAATTAGTGCCTGCTGATTAAGCTTAAATT
>NZ_KE992669.1:0-9110 GCF_000466465.2 Clostridium sp. KLE 1755 | reverse complement strand
TTTTGGTGTCAATACCTACACCTCACTCCCCGGAAAAAAACGATGTACATCCCTTTGGAAATATTATATAATTTTAGATATATTGGTGTATTTCCCGATTGGCGGGAGACACTGCATACAGAACGGTTTTCTCACAGAGAAGGGAATCGGGATGGCAAAAATAAAGGAGGGTTCTATCCATGAAGAGAATTGGAATGTTAACCAGCGGCGGGGATTGCCAGGCTTTGAATGCGGCCATGCGGGGCGTTGCCAAAACTTTGTTCAATGCGAAGGAAGACGTGGAGATTTATGGTTTCCTTGACGGCTATAAAGGCCTGATTTACGGAAAGTTCCGCATGCTTACCGGTTCTGATTTTTCCGGCATCCTGACAAAGGGCGGCACCATCCTGGGAAGCAGCCGCATGCCGTTCAAGCTGATGCGGGAACCGGATGAAAACGGCCTGAACAAGGTGGAAGCCATGAAACAGAACTACCATAAGCTCCAGCTGGACTGCCTGGTTATCCTGGGCGGAAACGGGACCCATAAAACAGCCAACCTGCTCAAAGAGGAAGGCCTGAACATCATCACCCTCCCCAAGACGATAGACAACGACCTCTGGGGCACAGATATGACCTTCGGCTTCCAGAGCGCGGTCAATATAGCAACGGAAGCAATTGACAACATCCATACCACGGCAGCCTCCCACGGAAGAGTATTCATTATAGAGGTGATGGGCCATAAGGTGGGCTTCCTTACGCTGAATGCGGGCATGGCAGGCGGCGCGGACGTCATCCTGATACCGGAGATCCCCTATGACATCAATAAAGTGATTGACGCAATCAAAGAGCGCCATGACAGAGGCAGCCGCTTTACCATCCTGGCGGTGGCAGAAGGAGCCATTTCCAAGGAAGATGCCAAGCTCTCCAAAAAAGAATACAAGAAAAAACTGGAGAATTACACCTATCCTTCAGTTTCCTATGAGATTGCGGACCAGATTGCCAAGAAGAGCGGAATGGAGGTCCGTGTCACTGTACCCGGACATACCCAGAGAGGCGGCACCCCGTGCCCGTATGACAGAGTTTTTGCCAGCAGGCTCGGTTCAGAGGCAGGCAAACTGATTCTGAAAGGAGAATACGGCTTCATGGTTGGCTATAAAAACCGTGAAATTGTAAAAGTCCCTCTGGAAGAAGTAGCCGGCAAGCTGAAGATGGTGGATCCCGGTTCATCCATTGTAAAGGAAGCCAAGATGCTGGGAATCAGCTTCGGAGATTAAGAATGGAAGATGAGGTAAAAAATGTCTTACACAGCTCTTTACCGTAAATTTCGCCCGGAACGCTTTGAGGACGTGAAGGGCCAGGACCACATTGTCACGACACTGAGGAACCAGATAGAGGCGGACCGCATCGGACATGCCTATCTGTTCTGCGGGACAAGAGGAACAGGAAAGACAACCATAGCAAAAATTTTCGCGAAAGCCGTCAACTGTGAACACCCGGTTGACGGCTCTCCCTGCGGTGAGTGCCGGAGCTGCCGCGCCATTGCGGCGGCAGCCAGCATGAATGTGATCGAAATCGACGCCGCCTCCAACAACGGCGTGGACAATATCCGCGAAATTGTGGATGAGGTTTCCTATTCACCGGCAGAAGGACGGTTCAAGGTTTATATCATCGACGAAGTGCATATGCTTTCCATAGGGGCCTTCAACGCCCTGCTCAAAACGCTGGAGGAACCGCCCTCCTATGTTATTTTTATCCTTGCAACCACAGAAGTGCATAAAATCCCGGTAACCATCCTTTCCCGGTGCCAGCGCTACGATTTTAAACGAATAACCATCGATACCATCACCGGCCGGCTGCGGGAGCTGATGGTCCAGGAACAGCAGCAGGTGGAAGAAAAAGCGCTCCGCTACGTGGCAAAGGCTGCGGACGGTTCCATGCGTGACGCCCTGAGCCTTCTGGATCAGTGCATCGCCTTCCATTATGGGAAGGAACTCACCTATGACATGGTTCTTGATGTGCTGGGCGCGGTGGATACCGAGGTCTTCAGCCGCCTTCTGCGCGCCGTCCTGGACAGAAGCGTTACTGACTGTATCGGCATCCTGGAAGAAATTGTCATGCAGGGAAGGGAGCTTACCCAGTTTGTGTCCGATTTTGCATGGTATCTCAGGAACCTGCTTCTTATCAAAACTTCGGATGAAGGCGCGATTGAAGATGTCATTGACGTATCCAGTGATAATCTGGTACGCTTAAAAGAAGAGGCCGAAATGGCGCAACCCGATGCAATTATGCGCTACATCAGGGAGCTGTCGGAGCTTTCCGGACGTATCCGCTATGCCGGACAGAAGCGCATTTTGATAGAAATGGCGCTGATCAAGCTGTGCCGCCCGCAGATGGAGGTCAGCCAGGACTCCCTTCTTGACCGGCTGCGCGCGGTGGAACAGCAGCTGGAAAAAGGCATTGTTATGCAGGCCCCGGCCGGAACCCAGGCCGCAGGAGGCACTGCCGCAAACGCCCCTTCCGGAGCCGCGCAGACATCCCTTACCAGGGCAGAACTGCCCAAGGCCATACCTGAGGATGTCTCCAAAATAGTGGCCAACTGGCCCACCCTGGTGGGACAGACCGCCATGCCCATGAAGCTCTATCTGAAAAAAGCAAAACTCAGCCTCGGAGGCGATAACCGGCTGATGCTGGTAGTGGAGGATGGCCTGGCTTCCGATTACTTCCTCAAGCAGGAAGGCAACAAACAGGAGCTGGAAAAGCTTCTTTCCGAATTTTCGCAAAAGCAGATAGAGGTCAATATCACAGCCTCCCGTTCTGACAGGGACTTTGAGGATTCCTACGTGGATCTCACACAGATCATCCACATGGAAATAGAAGAAGAGTAACAGCCCGGCTGTCTGAGCCGTTATAATAAAGAGCAGAAGATGAAACAGCTTAAGCAGGCCATTGACAGAAAGCCTGCAATGCGGTACAAATAATACAATTAATACAACTGCAGGTACTGAACAGTTACCAACCAGGCAGAAATAAGGAGGATTTATTTATTATGGCAAAAAGAGGCGGATTTCCCGGAGGCGGAATGCCCGGAAACATGAATAACCTGATGAAGCAGGCACAGAGAATGCAGCGTCAGATGGAGGAAAGCCAGAAAGAACTGGAAACCAAGGAATTTACGGCGAAAGCAGGCGGCGGGGCGGTAGAGGTTACCGTAACCGGAAAGAAGGAGGTTACCAAGGTAAAGCTTACAGAGGAAGTAGTTGATCCCGACGATATCGAAATGCTTGAAGACCTGGTGGTTGCCGCAGTAAATGAAGCCATGCGCATGGCCGAGGAAGCCAATGCGGAGGTAATGAATAAAATGACCGGCGGTCTGGGCGGAGGCTTTCCCTTCTGATGGATCTTTACAGCGGATACATTAATAAATTAATTGATGAACTGGCAGGCCTTCCCGGCATTGGCAGCAAATCTGCGCAGCGCCTTGCCTTCCACATAATCAACATGCCGAAGGCCAAGGTGGAAAAGCTGGCCAGGACCATGACGGAGGCTAAGGAGCATGTCCGCTACTGTGAGGAATGCTATACGCTGACCGACTCCGAAAAATGCCCTATCTGCGCCAATGACCACAGAGATCATTCTGTCATCATGGTGGTGGAAAATACCAGGGACCTTGCCGCTTATGAAAAGACGGGAAAATATGAGGGCGTATACCATGTCCTGCACGGCGCCATTTCCCCCATGCTCGGCATCGGGCCAAACGATATCAAGCTCAAGGAACTGATGCACCGGCTTACAGGCGATGTAAAAGAAGTGATCATCGCCACCAACTCCAGCCTGGAGGGGGAAACAACTGCCATGTATATAGGGAAGCTGATCAAACCAACCGGAGTCAAGGTGACAAGAATTGCCAGCGGCGTTCCGGTCGGCGGTGACCTGGAATATATAGACGAGGTGACTCTGCTGCGCGCGCTGGAAGGCAGAGTGGAAATGTAAAAAACATATGTGCGTGTTAGCGTGCCCGGGCACGCGGAAGGGAGCGAGAAATGGGAGTACAAAAGGAACTTTTCGGTTCTACTAAAGATGGGAAAGAGGTATACATCTATACCCTTACAAACAGTAGAGGGATGAAGGCCAGAGTGATGAGCTACGGCGCAATCCTTGTGGATTTAATCGTACCGGATAAAAACGGCCATTCAGCGGATGTGGTTCTGGGCTACGACAAGCTGTCCGATTATTTTGTGAACGGATGCTTTTTCGGCTCGGTAATCGGCCCGAATGCAAACAGAATTGCTAATGCAAAATTCACCCTGGACGGCGTGGAATATCATTTAGACCCCAATGACGGAGTGAACAACCTGCACAGCCATAAGGAGTTGGGCAGCCATAAGAGAGTATGGGATGCCTGCGAAGTGGAAAACGGCGTTGTTTTTACTCTGGATATGCCTGACGGAGACATGGGCTTCCCCGGAAACAAGAAGCTGCAGGTTACATATACCGTAAATGAAGAAAACGAACTGAAGCTGGAATATCACGGAACCAGTGATAAAAATACAATTTTCAACATGACCAACCATTCCTATTTTAACCTGGACGGCCATGATGCAGGTGATATTTCCGATCATCTGGTAACACTGCACTCCAAATACTTTACTGAAATTCTTCCCGGAGCCATTCCCACCGGAAAACTGCTTCCTGTAGAAGGCACGCCCATGGATTTCAACGCTCCCAAGAAAATCGGGGCAGATATTGACAAAGAATGGGAACAGCTGGAGCTTGTAGGCGGCTATGATCATAACTGGTGCCTGGATAACTATGACGGAAACGTAAGACTTGTTGCTGAGGCTTCCAATCCGTCCGGCAGCAGGACTATGAAGGTTTTCACAGATCTGCCCGGCGTACAGTTCTATACCAGCAACGGCATGGCGGAACAGACCGGCAAGGGCGGAGCTAACTATGGAAATCGCACAGCCTTCTGCCTGGAAACACAGTTCTATCCTGACACGGCCAACGAACCCGATTTCCCGTCCGCCGTATTCGGACCGGACAAGGAATACAACACCGTTACCATTTTCCGGTTTGAATAAACTGCCTGATCCCCTTATATTAGGAAACAAGCGGCATATAATGTAGAAAAAGCCAGGCCACATACGGCAGGAACAGGGCTGATTTCCTGAAAAAAGGAACAGCCCTGTCTCCTGCCGTTTTTTGTCGGAAAGAATGTTGCCAACGCCGCGTATTCCGCCAAAATATGCGTCCTTTCTCTGCTATATTGAAAGAAAAAAAGGCGGTGGCAGTATGCAGATACCTAAAAATGTAGTGCAGGCAGGCGACGTGGACTCCTGTCACAAAATATACATAGAAGACTACGTACATACTTATTTGTCCCAATGCCGGGATACAGGCAGCTCGGCGGATTTCTGCCTCTATGGCAAAACTGAAAAGGAAGGGGATGTCCGTTACTATTTTATTTATGGTGCGGCCAAGGAAGGCCCCGGATGGG
This sequence comes from Clostridium sp. KLE 1755, assembly GCF_000466465.2. Lineage (NCBI taxonomy): Bacteria > Bacillati > Bacillota > Clostridia > Eubacteriales > Clostridiaceae > Clostridium > Clostridium sp. KLE 1755. The sequence goes on along the minus strand of NZ_KE992669.1, from coordinate 3,634 downwards.
AGATCACAGCGAGACGATATTTTGCAAAACAGAGCAGAATCGGTGAGGCGACCTATGATGATAAAGAAGCCTGGCTTTTTTTTGAAGACGGCTATGCAGCCCCTTTGGAAGGCTACTTTATTTTTTATGAACAAAATGAGGACATGCAGTCTTACCTGATTGCGGTACATCAGAACCAGCCGGGAGAAACCGTGCAGGAGGTAGTGCCCCGGGCGTCCTCCCGAAGCTTTGAACGAAAAACAAGAGGCGGACAGGCCAGAGATAATATCATGGGGAAAAGAGCGGGAGACAGTCCCGAGGGCATACCGGAATCCGAACCCTCCGCACAGGAACCCAGAAGAATCCTGCGTATGCCCAGAAGCTACGACATAGATTCCCCGGAAAAACGGGAAGACAGCGAAAAAATGATGCAGGCTGCCGAAGCACCGGACCTGGGCAGACCGGATTCCAGAGCTTATGAAAGAAAACCGTCCTCCGGCAGACGTTCATTGTTCGGTAACCCGGCCAGCGGATATCCGGGCGGTAAAAGTACAGACGCCAAAAGCACGGAAAGCAGGTATCAGGATGGCCAAAATGCCGGCAACAGCTATTCATATGGCAGAAATGCAGCCAGCCAAACTACAGACGGCAGAAAACCGGTCGGCAGGAAGTCAGGCAGCAGTTCCTCCATTTTAAGCCGGGCGGCAGGACTGCTGATTCTCCTGGTTCTCTGTGGAATCGGCGTTACCTCCATTAACCGTTATAATGATATGAAAGAAGCCGGAAATCTCTTCGCAGACGCCGCCCATCAGCCGGAAACCGAAACCTCGGAATATGCATTGGCTGACAGCGCGCTGCAAATCGAAGAAAAACAGGCTTCCCTTCCCGGCAGTGACAATCCGGTGCAGCCCCCCAATACCGATGCTTCCGCCCAGGCGTCCGCCAATGCGTCAGCATCCGCCGCAGATGCCAGCCCGTCTGCCGCAGCAGTATCGGTAACGGATCCCTCGTCCATAGACCCGGCTGCAATAACCCAGTCTGGTTCACCTCAGACAGATATAACCCAAACTGGTTCGTCTAAGGCAGATGCATCTCAGACGGGTTCGCCTCAGACAGATATAACCCAGGCTGGTTCGTCTCAGACAGATACATCCCAAACTGGTACATCCCGGACAGGCACATCCCAGACGGCTTCCGGTCAGGCCGATACAAAACAGACAGGTGAGGCACAGCAGACGGACTCCCTTCCAGCCATGTCCTCCTCTGTCAGCAGCGCCGGACAGGATGGACAGGCCGCAGCTGATGCATCATCCATGGATAATACTTCCGTTGCAGACAACACATCCGGAAAAAATGCTCAGGCTGGACAACAGGCCCAGGCAGAGCAGACACCATCCCCAAATAAAGAGCAGGCCCCCGATGAAAATAAGGATGCTGCGCAGCCTGCATCGGACATCACCTCCGAAGCCGTGGCCGCCTCTGCACCGGTCCCCTCCAGCTATACCGTAAAATCCGGCGACAATCTTGCCAATATCTGCCGGCATTTTTACGGCAATCTCGATAAAATGGATGAAATATGCGAACTGAACTCCATCTCCGATCCGAACCGCCTGGCTGCCGGCCAAAAAATTATACTTCCTAAATGAAAATTTATGGTATAATCCCAGTAGGGCAGAGCAAGGTGAGAAAAAAAGCCGCGTGATTTTGCATCAACGAGGCTTTTTTTAATCGGCCCGGCCATAATAAAAGATTAGATTTGAGGATTCCCATGCCAAATGTACGTGACTATCTGCGCAAAAAAGCAGAGCGTAAAGAAAAAAAACCGAATACGCATAATTTTGGCGATCTGATCCTGAAGCACAGAATGGCAATCATAACCAGAACACTGCTGGTGCTTCTTCTGTGTGCAGGACTGGGAGCGACAATATATGTTCAGTTAAAAAACCAGGTATTCAGCAGCTATATAACCCTGTCCTCCATAGAAAAACAGCAGTATGACAGCGCTGCCTGCCTCAGCTATGTCAATGGCTTTCTTACCTACAGCAAGGATGGTATCAGTTACACCGACACCAAAGGAAATGCCCTTTGGAATCAGACCTATGAAATGCAGAATCCCATGGTAAGAGTGGCAGGAACGAGGGTAGCCGTTGCAGACTACAATGGCCATATCATACACAACATAGATCAGGCCGGAAACTCCGTGGAAATAGACACCAATCTTCCTATCAGAGAATTTGCGATATCTGAAAACGGTATGGTGGCGGCAGTCCTGGAGGATACTAATATTACCTGGATTTATCTCTACAACTCCCAGGGCGATAAAGTAGCCTATGTAAAAACAACCATGCAGAAAAGCGGCTATCCCGCCGCCCTGGCCCTTTCACCGGATGGCAAGCTTATGGCGGTTTCCTATATTGCGGTAGAAAACGGATCCACTAAAAGCAGCGTTGCCTTTTATAATTTCAGCTCCGTAGGACAGAACTTTGTGGACAACTTTGCCAGTGGCGCTGATTATGTGGATGCTGTGATTCCTTATATTACTTTCCTGAGCAACGATACGGCATTTGCCGTTGCTGATAACCGCCTTGTGATTTACAGCGGGGACCAGCGGCCCAAAAGCTCCGCGGATGTTTTCCTTGATGGCGAAATCCAGAGCGTATTCTACAGCGGAAGCTATATCGGACTCGTTTTCCTGGATACCACAGGCCAGGGAAAATACCGCCTGGATGTTTACAATACATCAGGCACGGTAGTAACCTCCCAATACTTTGATATTGAATATAAGGATATTATTCTCTACAAGGACAGTATCATTATATATAATGAAACACAGTGTATGATTGCCAACCTGCATGGACTGGTACGCTTCCATGGCGAATTTGAGAATCCCCTGCTTCTGTTTTCTCCTGTCAGCGCCAAGAAGTATCTTGCCGTGTCTAAGGACAGCATTGACATCATTGAAATGAAATAGGAGTATACAAATGAATATCAACCTACTGCTGATCATTCTCATAGCGCTTGGCATCTGGCGCGCTGTCAGAGGATTTAAAACAGGACTGGCGGAGGAAGTTAACCGCCTTGTTTCCCTGGTGATAGCCCTTTTTGTCCTGGCGCTGGCCATTATGGCCATATCCAGCTTTATGGATCACAATAACCAAAATGGGATCATTGCCATCATACTGATTCTTATTACAGGAATTGTGTTCCATCTGCTCAGCATTGTCCTGCGTTCCCTGAAAACCATAGCAGGCCTTCCCATCATAAACCTGTTCAACAGCCTTCTGGGGATTGCCGCCGGCCTGATGGAAGTAGTAGTCGCCCTGTGGATTACCTACATTATTATACAGAGTTTTCCCACAGGAAGCTTCGGCGAGCAGATAATGAAATGGACAAATGAAAATGAATGGCTTCTCCGGTTGTATGATTCCAACTATATCGCGGGCTGGATATCTGCTTTAAAGTAGATATCCAGCTCTTTTAACACAATATATAGAACGCACTACCACAATATATTGGGCTTTTTAAAATATTCCAAAAACTTGTAAAAAAATTGAAAAAAGCTGTTGACATCTTATGATACATGATGCTAAAATAAGACTCACCGCGAACAACGGTGCAACAACAGCTTGAAAGAAACAAAAAAAGTTGAAAAAAG
>NZ_KE992668.1:0-114046 GCF_000466465.2 Clostridium sp. KLE 1755 | reverse complement strand
AAAACTGGCTTAATCAGCAGGCACTAATTAGCACTGATATTAAGTCGGATTATATAAAGTAAGTAGTAAGATTATATAAAGATTCCTGATTAAGCCGGTGGTAAACTTGTAGTATATAAGGAAGGAGGATAATTATGAATTATCATTACAACTGCCCGGAACATAAAAAGGTAAGAATCATTATTGATTCAGATGCAAAAAATGAGGCGGATGATCAGTTTGCTATCGTCCATGCGATGCTTACTCCTAAATTCAAGATCGCAGGCATTATAGCTGCACATTTCGGTAACTTCCACTCTGAGAATTCCATGGAGGATAGTTATAAAGAATGTCTGAAATTAAAAGAAATGATGGAATCTGATGTAAAGGTTTACAAAGGCGCCGCCAAATCGATTGAATCCAGGGGAATATATGAGTATTCCGAGGGGGCAGATCTGATTGTCAGAGAGGCTTTGAAAGATGATCCATCCCCTTTATACGTTTTATTTATGGGGCCAATCACAGATATGGCGTGTGCTTTGCTGGAGTATCCTGAAATACAGGATAAGGTGACAGCCATTTGGAATGGAGGCGCAGCCTACCCGGCTGGTGGAATGGAATTCAATTTAAGCAATGATATCCTCGCGGCTAACATAATAATGGAATCTGATATGAAGGTCTGGCAGATACCGGCAGATTGTGTCAGTGAGGTAATCTGCGGGATAGCAGAACTTGAACAAAAGGTAAGACCATATGGGAAAATCGGAAGGTATCTTTTTGAACAGCTTTCTGAGTTTAATGACTCCCCTTATGCCCACTGGACTTCAGGAGAAACCTGGGGACTTGGGGATTCCTGTACAATAGGCGTATTGCTGCATGACAACAGTTACTATTATAATATGCAGGAAGCCCCTCGGTTCAACATGGATATGACCTACGTGCATAATACCGGCTATAGGAAAATCCGTGTTTATCATAAGATGGATGCAAGATTTATCCTGGAGGACTTTTTCAGCAAGCTTGCGCTCACTTATAGGAAGCAAAAGCAGCTCTGATAGTTCAGTCTTTCCGTTCATCCGTAGGGGATACCCCCATAACTCTCCGATAGGCCTGGGAAAAGTAGGAGAAATTATCATATCCGAGTTTTGAGGCAATCACACTGACGGGAAGAGCGGTGGTTTGCAGCAGGTTCCGGGCCGATTCCATTTTGATTTTTAAAATATATTCTTTGAGCGTAATACCGCATTCGTTTTTAAACAGACGGGACAGATAATCGGCATTCATAAACAATGCGGCGGCCACATCTGCGGCGGACAAGGGCTGGTCTATATGATTTTCCAGATAGATTTTGGCCCGTTCCACCGCATTTTTTTCATTTCCGCAGGAGCTTTCCTCTGACTGGAAGTAATGGGTCGTCTCCTTAACGACTTCACGCATTTCCGGCAGGGAACGGGCATTCTCGCCCCGTTCCAGCAGGGGCAGGATTTTTTGTAGCTCCCTTCCCGGAGTATTTAACGCGTTGAGTATAATCTGCTGGAATTGAACCCAGAAGATATGGAGAAATCTGTGGTTTACCTGCTTTTTTTTGATGGCGTCATCAAAAAAATGATATACTTCCTCACATACAGTCTGCCCGTCCCCTTCTGCAAGAAGGTTTTCCCATCTGCGTATCTGTAAGTTATCCGCATACCTGGCAAAATGAGGCTGTGAATCGGCCGTACCGGTACTGAATATTCCGCTTGTCTGCAGGACATTGTCCCTTTTGGCCTGAAGCAGCCCCCCTGACAGTGTATTGAGCTGATTCAACGGGACCGCCGGGCTGCAGTAAAATGCGATGTCACAGTGCATATGTCCGGAAATTATGGGGTAGGCTCTGCTTAAAGGCTCCAGTATGGTATCCGGATCGGTGAAACGTCCGTTCGGTGCGTAGATAAGCCACCCCATAGAGGTGGAGTCAATCGTAAAAGACAATATTCCGTAATGTTTTTCTTCGTATACCTCAGTGACAATATTGTTGAGGGCGAAGTTCCATTCCTGGGCGGGCCAGGGCAGGGTATGCCACCGCAGTATATGTCCCCAAATGGAAAAACAGTCAGTTGCGGGGGTAACCTCCTTTCCCAACCGCCGGAGCACATCGCGTAAAGCAGAAATGGAAAGTGTTTTGCCGGCGGCCCAGTCGCTGAACAGGTTCTGAAGCAGGCCGGGGGTGTGCAGCTTGGCAAGCGTTCCATATTGCTCCAGTTCTTTTTCCGCATGTTCTTTTTTTACCCGTTGAATCGCCTTTGCCACGGTGGATTGAATATCCTCATAACGTGCGGGCTGCAGAATGTAGTCGAAACAGTTGAGCTTGATGGCTTCTTTGGCATACATAAAATCAGCGTGGGAAGTAAGAAATATACAGACAAAGTCCATTCCCTGCCTGCGTGCCCATCGCAGAAGGGAAAGCCCATTTTCTCCGGGCATTTCTATATCGCATAAAAGAACGTCGATTCGTTCCTTTTCCAGTATTTCCCTGGCCTGGATGGCATTGCCTGCAGTTCTGACGGATGTAATTCCCAAAGCATCCCAGTCCAATCCGGACATAAGACCGCTTAAAATACTTATTTGATCGTCTACCAGGAGAACAGTCATTGTAAATCACCTCCGGAAATGTTTGCATGTATGGGAAGAAATAGTTCAGCACAGGCGCCGCCGGCCAGATTCCTGAAATACAGAGTGGCTTTTTCCCCATACAGAAGACGCAGCCGCTGTTTCAGATTGGCTATGCCCACATGATAATCATTGTATACCTCATTGGCCGGGCCATTAAGTGTTTTCAGGATTTCTGCAGGGAAGCCGGCACTGTTGTCAGAAACTGTGATGTTTAAGTAACCGCCGTCCTCGCTGGCAAGCTTCCGGCACTTGATACGGATTTCCAAAGGGGTATCTATCAGCGAGGAATGCTTAATGGAATTTTCCACAAAGGTTAAAATACTCAGGGGCGGAATGGATGCCTGTGAAATGTCAGCATCTATTTCAAAATCCAGCTGCGGCGGCAGTTCCGTTCCAATCTGTTGGATACGGATATAGCTGTTTACGGACCGTATTTCTTCCTCCAGAGAGACTGGCTTGAAGCTGTTTTTAAAGGTACTGCGCAGATACGTGGAAAGATCGAGAATCAATTCCTGGATGTCAGCGTATTTTTTTTCTCCGGCCATGGAGTAAATCATATTCAGGCAGTTCAGGAAAAAGTGGGGACGGATCTGCATGTGTAAATATTGCAGCTGTGCCTGCTGGGTTTCCAGCTTCTGTTCATAAAAATCGATCTTTTGCTGACGGATAATATCCAGCATGGTATTAACGGTTCCGGAAATATCATTTACTTCCTGGATTCTGGATTCCTGCGGCACCCGGATTTGTGTATCTCCGTTTTGGATGGCCTGCGTGGTTTGGGTAAGGGTGTTTAAGGGCTCCAGTATAAACTGCCGCAGGCTGAGCCAGCAGAGAGGAATGGAAATCAGCAGTCCCAGGGTAATCGCCAACAGTACGCGCTGGGTGAAGTTGAGCATTTTTAACAAAGAAACGGAAGGCGTGGCATAGACAATATATCCGTTTTCCCGGGAAAGGGGAAGGAAGGTTAAATCATATTCCCTGCCGTTATCAGCCTGAAAAGTAACACCGGTATCTTTTCCGGGGAGGGGAATGGCATCTGCATGAAAAGCAATATTGCAAGCATAGGGAGTTCCGTCCTGCATAATGTAAAAAATCAGATTATTTTCACCCAGCACAGAATAGCTCTGCCGGGCCGGATCTATCATAGCGGCAAAAACAGTTTGGTTGCGTACATAGGTATTTAACAGCACAGTGCGGTCAGAGAAGGAAAGAGGAATCCATCCGGCTGCCGCGGGCCCGGCTTCGGCAGCAGCTTTGACCGCTGCGCGCAGAACGGCAAGATCTGACTGGGGATAGGAGCCGGTATATGAGATCCGATAATAATCAAAGGCTGTGGAATAGGTACAGAAGCTGCCTAAAAGTTCATTGGCTTTCAGCTGTACCTTACATGGAACCCCGACTGCCTGGGATGCCACATATGCATCTGTTTTTGTCCTGGCGTAAATAATGGAAGCAAAATCCATGCTGTTTACAACGGTATCGGTTAAAAAGTCCTCGGTTACACGGAGCGTATTTTCAAATTGCGCCTGGTATGCAGAAAGAGTACTGTAACGGGAATTGCGGACAGCGGTCTTCTGCTGCCAGACGGTATACACATCAAAAAGTACCACAACGATGAACAGCGGGAGTACGATAACTGACATAGTCAATATTGCCGTGTTGCGGAAGGATGTTGTATTATGACTCTTGAAAAAAACATTCATACTGTAAGCACTCCCTGTATTTTTATTGTGTTTCAAATATTTCAATCAGCTTCTTTTTCAGGGATTATAGCATATTATAAGAAGGTTTTGGGGAAAAGTCGGAAAAGCAACATCCGGAAGTAGGATTTTTAACATCAGCTTCCTTTGCGGTACAGCCATACATCGGATTTTCAACAATTCTCTTCGGATAAATTACAGAGAAGCAGCCGTATAAAAGATAAAATTGATTTAACAGTTATCCGAGATGGTAATGATGAAAGGAGCAATTTTATGAAAAACTTTTTAAACAGGTTGGGAATGACAGTTCTCACCGCTGCAATGCTGACACTTCCTGTCACCGGCTGCGGAGGCAGCAGTGATACAGGGGCGGCAGGCAGTACTTCGGCAGCGGGAAACGCATCTTCTGCAGCAGCCGGGAGCGAAACAGATAATGACGAAATAGTAAAACTCCGTGTCTGGGGCTTTGGTTACACGGCAACCTCTGATGATTGTGCAGCAGTGGCGGAAGCAATTAATGAGATTACACGGGACGAAATCGGTGTAGAAATCGAGCTTGTGCGTAGCGGTGACGGTGAAAAACTGAATCTTGCGCTTACCTCCGGTGAGCAGCTGGATCTGGTTAATTATCATACCTATTCAGGCGGCCTGGTCACACTTGTCAATAACGGAATGGCAACACCCCTTGAGGAGCTGGTGGAGCAGTACGGACAGGATGCTGTGTCAGCTGTTGGTGAAGAGAATCTGGCTATGGGAAAAGTAAATGGTACTTTGTATTCCATTCCTAATGTAACCTGCTTTGCAAATAGTTACGGTATGGCGGTGCGTCAGGACATCCTTGAAGAGCTTGAGGTTGATCCCAAGACTGTTAAGACCTGGGAGGAAATGCATGATTTGCTGGTCCGGGTAAAAGAAGCCCATCCTGATATGTACCCTGTGGTAAACAGCTGGGCAGGCGGCATGCAGAAAACCTTTGCTTTTGATAACCTTGGCACCGGTTTCTGGGATGCGCTCGGTATTCTGGAGAACGTGCATGATGGCAGTACGAAGGTTGTAAATATGTACGAAACGGATTCTTATCGTGAATTCTGTGAAATGATGTATCAGTGGAAACAGGACGGGCTTCTCATGCCGGATGTTACCACCAGCAATGAGAATAATCTGTGCAGCTCCGTAGGCTTTGCCGCGTTTGAGAATAACGGGCCTTTAAAATCGCAGCAGCTTTCCAAGGATTGGGGTAAAGAAGGGGTTGTTATAGAGCTTGTAAGCCCGTTTATAACATCAGATGCCGGAGGATCTTCTTTCTTCATTCCTTCTGTATCAAAGCATCCGGAAAAGGCGATGCAGCTTTGGAATCTGATGTATACAAATAAGGAAATTGCAAATCTGCTTACCAATGGTATTGAGGGAGTACATTACGAGTATACGGACGACAGCCGCAGTTCTGTCCGCTCCCTGGAGGGCAGTACCTGGGATTCCATGGACTGGCCCTGGCCAAACAGTTCTCTTGCCGCAGTTTATGAAGGGACTGATCCGGATATCTGGGCACAGAACATTGAATTCAGCAATAGTGCAAGTGTAAGCCCTGCACTTGGATTCCGTTTTGATAATTCCAGTGTTTTAAATGAGATTACCGCCTGCAATAATGTAATTGCCAAGTATGATGTGGGGCTGCGCTGGGGGGAACTGGATCCTGAGGAAGCGCTGCCGAAGTTCAATGAAGAATTGAAAGCGGCCGGCCTTGATACTATCATTGCTGAGAAACAGGCACAGCTTGACGCATTCCTGGCACAGTAAATATGATTTGAAGCTGATTGAACGGCGGGCGGAAATATCCGTGCCGCCGTTTTCTATCAAAACAGGAGGAATAGATATCATGCAGAAAGCTTTACGCTCACTGAAACGCTATTGGCCGTTATACCTGATGCTTCTTCCGGGTACGGTTTATCTGCTCATTAATAACTATATTCCCATGACCGGCATTGCAGTTGCCTTTAAACAGTATAATGTCCGGGATGGCCTTTACCATAGCCCGAATATCGGGTTGAAAAACTTTGAATTCCTTTTTAAGACAAGCGATGCATGGCTCATTACACGCAATACGGTTTTGTATAATCTGGTATTTATTATTTTGGGGGCGGTGCTGGCAATTTCGGTGGCTATTATTTTAAATGAAATCCGCAGCAAACGCGCAAAGCAGACGTATCAGACCATTATTTTGATTCCGTACCTGATTTCAATGGTGGTGGTCAGCTGCCTTGTCTTTGCATTCCTTAGCAACGGCAGCGGATTTTTGAATCATACGCTTCTTCCGGCGCTTGGCCTGGAACCCGTCAGCTGGTACAGCGAGCCAAAATACTGGCCGTTTATCCTTGTGCTGGTAAATACCTGGAAGATGGTCGGCTATAACTGTATCCTTTATTATGCCACCATCTGTGGCATAGATCATAGTCTTTACGAGGCAGCAGTCATGGACGGCGCCAATCGCTGGCACCAGATTACATATATTACCCTGCCTTGTTTGAAATCCACAATTATTATATTGACCTTGATGAATCTGGGCAATATTTTCCGTTCGGACTTTGGTTTGTTTTATCAGATCCCGATGAATTCCGGCGCATTGCTTGAAGTAACAAATACGATCGATACGTATGTGTACAGAGGGCTTATGCAGACCAACAATATTGGAATGTCTTCGGCGGCAGGCGTATATCAGTCCATTGTAGGTTTTGTTTTGGTGTTCACTGCAAATATGATAGTTCGCAAAATAGACAGTGACAGTTCTCTGTTTTAGGGAGGAGTTAAAAATGGTAGAAAAGAAAAAAGGTTTTCAAATATTTGCGCATTTCGTTATGATATTCATTGCGGTCTGCAGCGTGGCCCCTTTTATACTGCTTGTTATGTCCTCCATTACGGAGGAGAAGTCACTGATTGCCAACGGATATTCCTTTTTCCCGAAAGAATTCAGCCTCTATGCATATCAATATTTGCTGACGGGTTCGGGAGCCCTGCTGCGTTCCTATGTTATTTCTTTTATTGTAACGGCAGTAGGTACGCTGAGCAATCTGATTATTACAATTCTCTATGCTTATCCGCTTTCCAGGAAAGAACTGCCGGGGCGTAATTTTTTTGCCTTCTTCCTGTTCTTTACCATGCTGTTTTCCGGCGGTCTGGTGCCTTCCTATATCATGTGGACGCGTACCTTTCATATTCAGAATACAATTCTGGCGCTGCTGGTTCCGAATCTGCTCATGGGTGCCTTTAATGTTATTATGATGCGTACATATTTTACCGCGAATATACCGGATGCCGTGATAGAAGCGGCGCGCATCGACGGCGCTGACGAATTCCGTATTCTGTTCCGGGTCGTGCTTCCCATGGCGCTTCCCATTTTGGCAACAATCGGTATGCTTGTCGGACTGAGTTATTGGAATGACTGGATGAACGGTTTGTATTATATTAATGATGATAAGCTTTACAGTGTACAGGTATTACTGACAAATATCCAGCGCCAAATGGAATCTCTGAAGCAAAGCATGGGAACCGGGGGAAATGTATCGGTCGGGGAGCTTCCCTCCACATCAATCCGTATGGCAATTAATGTTATGGGAATTCTGCCTGTAATGCTTATTTATCCGTTTATTCAGAAGTATCTGGTCAGAGGTATTGCCATTGGAGCTGTCAAAGGATAGGTGCGGCCGAAACTAAAAAAGTAATTTTATAATTCTGTATATTATTTTACAATGAAAAAAGGTGGAAATATGTTATCCTTCATATAGAACAGGACAAGGAGGTAGGGAATGAGTTTTTCAAAGGATTTTCTATGGGGGGCAGCCAGCGCAGCTTATCAGGTGGAAGGTGCCTATAATGAGGATGGGAAGGGGATGGGCATCTGGGATGCTTTATCCGCTGGGCATGTGAAGCACGGGGACAACGGCAATGTTGCCTGTGACCATTACCACCGTTATAAAGAAGATGTGGCGCTGATGAAGCAGCTGGGGCTGAAGGCGTACCGGTTTTCAGTAAGCTGGCCGCGCATTATGCCGGAAGAAGGCTGTATCAATGAAAAAGGGCTGGAGTTTTATGGGAATCTTGTGGATGAACTGCTGGCAGCAGGAATCATGCCCATGTGTACCTTGTTCCACTGGAATCTGCCCATGTGGATTCATGAGCAGGGAGGCTGGCTTTGTGATAAGGTCAGCGATTATTTTGCAGAGTATGTAAAAATTGTGGTGGAAGCCCTGTCGGACAGAATATCCGTCTGGATGACATTAAACGAGGTATCTACTTTCCTGGGAGCAGGCTATATGGATGGTGTCCATGCTCCCTTTGAACAGTGCAAAGCCGGAACACCGGAAGCAAAAGAGCGGATCTGCGCTCTGACAAAAAATATTCTGCTGGCCCACGGCAAAGCTGTGCGTGTCATCAGAGAACAAGCCATTCTGCCTCCCGAGATTGGGATTGCCATGGATGGCACCTTATACATGCCCTGGGCGGAAACGGAGGAAGAAATCGAGAAAGCCAGAACAGCCACCTTCCCGGAAGGTGTGAGCTGTAAGGCGGTTAACTGGTGGCTGGAACCCGCAGTAAAGGGGAAGCTGCATCCTGAGATGGAAAGAATTATCAGTACGGAAGAATTGGGACAGATTCATCAGCCCCTGGATTTTATGGGCTATAACTGCTATAAAGCCAACAATTACGATGATGACTTCGGTCTAAATCCGGCATTATATCCGGGAATTCCCCGTACGGCAATGGATTGGGCAATTACGCCGGATGCCCTGTATTGGGCAGTCCGTTTTTACCATGAAAGATACGGCCTGCCGATTATGATTACGGAGAACGGCATGGCAAATGTAGATTTTGTCATGAGTGACGGCAAAATACATGATCAGCAGAGGATTGAATATCTCAAAGGCTATTTAAAAGGCTTAAAACGGGCTGTTGACGAAGGGTATCCGGTCATCGGTTATCTGTACTGGTCAATTCTGGATAACTTTGAATGGGCGGAGGGCTATGACAAACGGTTTGGGTTGATATATGTAGATTACCGCACGCAGGGGCGTACACTCAAGGACTCTGCGCTATGGTATGCCGGTGTGATACAGGAAAACGGTGAAAGGCTGTAAAAGGAGGGACAGGATATGAGTGGTATACCGGAAATCAGGACAGACAGAGGAATTCCCACACTTTATGTAAAAGACGTTCCCTTTTTTGCATTAAGCGGGGAAGTACATAATTCCAGTGCAGAGAGCCTTTCGTATATGGAGAAGAAGGTGTGGCCCAGGATTGCAGGAATGAATTTAAATACATTAGTTGTACCGCTTTATTGGAACCGGATAGAGGCACAGGAGGGCATTTTTGATTTTACACTTTTAGATGGGCTGATTTGTCAGGCAAGAGAGCAGAAGAAGCATTTGGTTTTTTTATGGTTTGGGTTATGGAAAAATGCGGAATCCACCTATGTGCCTGAATGGATAAAGCAGAATTGTGAGACTTACTTTCGTGTGGAAACAGTATATGGAGAAAAGCTGAATACTATTTCGCCTTTATGCGAAGCTGCTGTAGGCAAGGATGCCAATGCTTTTGCCCATGTTATGAAGCACATCCGCGCTATTGATGAAGAATTCTCTACTGTGATTATGATGCAGGTGGAAAATGAGACAGGTCTTTTGGGAACGCCTTGTGATTATTGCGCAAAAGCAAGGGAGGAATTTGTGCGGCCAGTGCCGGAAATACTTCTGGAGCTTCCTGCAGCACAAAAAAGGCCGGGTACATGGAAGGAGGTTTTCGGGGAGGATGCGGAGGAAGTTTTCATGGCCTGCCATATGGCCGGAGCCGTAGAGAAAATCACGGCGGCAGGCCGAAGCGAATATCCCCTGCCCTGCTTTACGAATGCCTGGCTGTATCAATTTCCCTGGTATGCAGGTTCCTATCCCTCAGGAGGCCCGGTCAGAAAAATGCATCAGGTCTGGAAGCTGGCAGCCCCTTCTTTATTTACGCTGGCGCCGGACATTTATGTACCCTACGCTGCTAAAGTGATGGATGAGTATGGATATGAAGGAAATCCGCTGCTGGTTCCGGAGATACGCAAGGATGCGGTAACGGCATCCTATGCCCTGTATGCTCTGGTGAAGCATAACGCCCTGTGTTATTCACCCTTTGGTATTGAAGATTTGGGGGAAGATACGGAAAATGTCAGCACTCCTACGGAGGAAATGATCAAGGCTTTAAAAATGGATCCATTATCCTTTGATTTAACAGGCAGCAGACAGGCATTATCAGCAGTTTATGGATTGTTTGAACAAATGAAACCACTGTATTTACAGATGCGCGGCACGGATCATATGCAATGCTGGCTGCAGAGGGATGAGAATGACCAGGGAGCCTTTTTTCGGTTTAAAGAGTATGATTTGGAAGTGGACTATTTTCCTAAAACTGCAGGATGTCCAGCGGCTGCAGGAGTTGTGTACGAACTGGGGAAAAACAGATTCCTGCTCATTGGCATGATGAGCAAATTTATATTCCATCCAAAAGCGGGCAGGAAAAAGAAAGTAAGCTTCCTGAAAATGGAAAAAGGCCAGCTGAGGAATGGCATATTTATGCCGGAGCTGGAAATGAACGGAGATGAATATATGGCGATGCTGATGATGGAGCAGCCGGTATGTTATCAGGTGGAACTTTTCCAGTACTGAGTAAGCAAAAGAAAGGGATTTATATGAGCGAAAAATATAAGGATACAGGCTTACGTCCCGAAGAGCGGGCGAAGTCGCTGTTAGAAGAAATGGGCCTGGAAGAGAAGATGGGACAGGTAAACTGTGTTTTCCCGTTTGACAGGGTATGCTTTGATTATGATTATATTTCCGAACAGACAAAATATGGAATCGGTGAGGTCAGTACCCTGGAAATGCGCCGCATGGAAACGCTGGAGGAAGCGGCAGCGTGGCAAAGAAAGGTTCAGGAGATTGTGATGGCTAACAGCGAGCATCATATTCCCGCAATTTTTCATATGGAGGGACTCTGCGGCGCTTTTATCCAGGATGCCACAAGCTTTCCTTCCGGTATTGGCAGGGCATCCTCTTTTGACACCGGGCTGGAAGAAAAAATTGCGGAAATTGTCAGCCGTCAGGAGGCGGCCTGCGGCATTACCCATGTATTGGCGCCGGTTCTGGATATTTCCAGGGATTCCCGCATGGGGAGGCAGGGGGAAACCTATGGTGAGGATCCGGTACTGGCTTCCGCTATGGGAACGGCTTATACAAGAGGCATCCAAAAGGGAGAAACTGCAGGAAGAAGGACAGAGAGTGTGGCAAAGCATTTTCTGGCTTTTCATAATTCGGAGGGCGGTATCCATGGGGCAAACAGCATGACTCCGGAAAGAACGCTTGAGGAAATCTATGGTAAGCCTTTCCAGGCAGCCATTACGGAATCCAATCTGCGCGGGATTATGCCCTGCTACTGCACATTAAACGGAGAACCGGTATCCGCTTCCCGCACCATTTTGACAAAGCTTCTGCGGGAAGAGATGGGCTTTGACGGGCTGTGCATCAGCGACTATGGCGCAATCGGAAATGTGCATAACTGTCAGCATGTGGGAGAAACAGCAGAGGAGGCGGGGCTTTTGTGCATGGAAGCCGGCATGGATGTTGAAATGCCAAATCCTGCGGGCTATAACGATAAGCTGGCCGCACAGTTTGCCAAAGGGGAGGCGGATATGGCGTTATTAGACAGGGCGGTGCTGCGTGTCCTGACTGCAAAATTCCGTATGGGGCTGTTTGAACATCCCTTTGCTTTGCAGGGGGAGGAACTGCGGAAGGCGTTTTCCCATGAGAAGGACAGGGAGGTATCCCTGCAGTCAGCCAAAGAATCAATGGTTCTCTTAAAAAATGAAGGGGTGCTTCCCATTTCAAGGGATACGAAAAAAATTGCGTTGATCGGCCCTCATGCCGACTGTGCGAGGAAATTTTTCGGCGGCTATACCCAGATGTGTATGATGGAATCCACCTATGCGGTTGCTAATTCCATAGCCGGTGTCAGCGGCAGCGAAAATGTGGACAATAAAAAAATAATTACAGTTCCCGGAACCAACATCCAGTCTGATGAAACGGAAGAATTTGATGAGATTTTAAAACGGCAGAAGCCGGGATGCAGGAGCCTGTTGGAAGAACTGCGTGAAAAAATGCCGGATGCGGAAATCATTTATGCTTACGGCTATCCCATAGCCGGAGCGGATACCTCACGTTTTGCCGGGGCGCTGGAGGCGGTGCGGAAAGCGGATGTGGTCATTTTAACCCTGGGAGGCAAGCACGGTACCTGTTCCATGGCATCCATGGGAGAAGGCGTGGACGGTGCGGATATCAATCTGCCGGAATGCCAGGATGCCTTTATCAGGCTGGCGGCGGAATTGGGAAAACCTATGATAGGGGTTCATTTTAACGGCAGGCCTGTTTCCAGTGATGCGGCTGACCGGTATCTGGAT
The DNA here is from genome assembly GCF_000466465.2 of Clostridium sp. KLE 1755. Taxonomy (NCBI): domain Bacteria; kingdom Bacillati; phylum Bacillota; class Clostridia; order Eubacteriales; family Clostridiaceae; genus Clostridium; species Clostridium sp. KLE 1755. Next base: position 101,236 of record NZ_KE992668.1, on the reverse strand, counting down.
GCGCTCCTGGAAGCCTGGAACCCTTCGGAAGCCGGAGCGGAGGCAGTAGTGAGTGTCCTGCTGGGAGACTATAATCCGGGCGGGAAAATGCCGGTAACAACAGCCTATCACGCGGGGCAGCTGCCTGTTTATTACAACCATTTCCATAATTCGTCCTGGCATCAGACAGGAAGCATCGGGTTTTTAAATTATGTGGATCTGCCCCATACCCCCAGGTACTATTTCGGGCATGGGCTTTCTTATACCACCTTTGCCTATTCCGAGCTTCAGATATCCAGTGATGAGGTTGCGCCTTTTGAGAAGCTTACGATTTCCCTGAAGGTAGAAAATACAGGGGACAGGGCAGGGGATGAGGTGGTGCAGCTTTATCTGCATGATGCTTTTGCCAGCATGGCAAGGCCGGTAAGGGAACTGGCTGGTTTCCTGAGGGTTGGATTGGAGCCCGGCGAGAAAAAAACTGTGGTTTTTACTGTCGAACCCAGCCAGATGGCTTTTCTGGATAAGGATATGCGCTGGAAAATTGAGAAGGGGACGATTGAGGTTGAAATCGGCAGCTCTTCTGATGATATCCGTTTGACCGGTTCCTATGAGGTAACGGAAAACGGATGGGTTGCAGGAAAGGATCGGGCGTTTTATGCGAAGGCAGCTGTGGAATGAGAAAAAAGGATGGAGGAGTCGTGCAGATGCGGCATGAAATACTGGCAAAGAAAATTGTGGAGGAATCCGTAGTCCTGTTAAAAAATGAGGAACAGGTACTGCCTTTTGCCAAAAACCAAAAGGCCGCCTTTTTTGGCCGTTCACAGCTTGTCACTTATTTTTCCGGGAATGGCTCCGGGGCCGTGAAGGGTGCAGAAACCAATCATATTTTAGCTGCCTGTATGGAAAGAGGCATATGTCCTGCTGAGGAACTGAAATGCTGGTATCAGGCGCAGGCGTCAGAAGAAGAGGAACGCCCGGAAGAAGAATTTGATTTCTCCAGGGTAAAGGATCTGGTCAACAGCGGGCTGATGTATGAAATTTTTGGCAAATACCATGCGCCTGCCCCGGAATATGCCGTGCCGGAGGAGCTGTTGAGAAAATCAGCAGATTTTACGGATACGGCTGTGCTGGTGCTTGGACGGAATTCCGGCGGGGAAGAGTGTGACCGCCATCTGGAAGAGGATTATGAACTGACCGGAACAGAAAAAGCTTTGATTGACGGAGTATGCAAAAGCTTTTCACGGGTAGTGCTGGTGTTAAACTGCAACGGTTTGATCGATCTGGGCTGGACCGAGTCATATCCTGCCATAAAGAGCATTCTGTTTCTGGGGATACCGGGACAGAAGGGGCCTGAGGCGCTGGCAGGGATTCTGGCCGGGGAGGTGAACCCTTCCGGCAAGCTGCCTGTTACCGTAGCCCGCCGATATGAAGATTATCCGGCGGCCGGCCATTTTTCCTGGGATAAGGATCATCCGGAGAAGCTGCTTACCTATGAAAGCTATGGGCTTGATGCGGAGCAAAACGGAAGCATCGGCTTTACCAAAAGCCCGGTAACGGTATACCGGGAAGATATCTACGCAGGTTATCGTTACTTCGACAGCTTTGAAAAAAAGCCTCTGTTTGCCTTTGGTTTCGGCCTGTCTTATACCACATTTACCATCAGCGGCATACAGGCGGCAAAGAATACAGCAGGGCTGTGCATTTGGGCACAGGTACATAATACGGGAAATTGTGCGGGCAAAGAAACTGTGCAGGCATACCTGTCCGCTGTAACGAAGACAGAAAGGCCATATCAGGAGCTGAAGGGATTTGCCAAAACCGGGCTTATGCAGCCGGGAGAAGAGCAAAGGCTGGAAATCAGTATTCCCTGGAGAGAACTGGCGGTCTATGATGAGGCCTCAGCCTGTTGGATATTGGAAAAGGGAAGCTATCTGATAAGGCTTGGTAATTCTTCTGCGGAAACAAAAGCTGCAGTCCTGCTGGAGGCTGCATGGGATGTGGTGCTGGAACGCTGTCACAACAGATTGGGAATACAGGAATGCAATCGGGGGAAGGTAAGTTTCCTTTCCCGGAATGGGCAACGAAATGTATTTAAAAAAGAAGAAATAAGTAATGCAGTAAGGTTAACGCTGTCGGCAGAGGAGGGAATGCGGCTGGAGACGGAGGCTGCAGAGTATTTGTCGGAAAGGCGGGATAAGCTGACGGTGCCGGAAGAAAAACGGGGTCAGCTGCAGAAATTTACGGAGCAGCAGCTTGCCGCCCTATGCGTAGGCTATGGCCCCGGCGTACCCTTTTCTGCGTTTGGGGACGGAAGTGATCCGGAGACGATTTTTGATGAAAGCGGGAATCCCCTGACAACCAACAGCCATCCTGTGGGCGTGAATGGATATGTTTCCCCTGCTATGATTGAGGAAGGCATTTATTCAGTCAGCTATAAGGACGGACCGGCAGGCATCGGACAGACCGCATGGCCTTCGGAAATGCTGATTGCCTGTGCTTTTGACCGGGAGCTGTGGCAGGAGTTTGGAGATGCGGTGGGAGAGGAATGTGAAAAGGCCCGGGTGGATATTTGGCTGGCCCCGGCAGTGAATCTTCACCGCAGCCCTCTGGGAGGAAGGAATTTTGAATATTTTTCAGAGGATCCGTTTCTGACCGGTGTCTGTGCCTGCGAAATAGCCAGGGGCGTACAGCAGAAGCATCAGGTGCTTGTCTGCCCCAAGCATTTTGCGGTCAATGAACAGGAAACCTGCCGCCGTGGGAATGCGAAGAAAAATTATGATGCAGTCGATTCGATTCTGACAGAACGGGCTGCGAGGGAAATATATTTAAAGCCCTTTGAAATGCTCGTTAAAAATGCACAGATACATGTCTTAATGACCGCCTTTAATAAAATAAACGGAACCTTTGCCGGAGGCAGCAGGGATTTGTGCACCCATATTCTCAGAGAGGAATGGGGATTTGAAGGCGCCGTGGTGACAGACTGGGGTGATATGGATATCGTAGTGGACGGCGCAGACGCTGTGGCGGCGGGCAATGATATCGTGATGCCCGGCGGTCCGCCCGTGATTGCCCAGATTTTAAAAGGCCTGGAGGAAGGCAGAGTGGGCAAAGAAAAACTGGAGCAGGCGGCAGGTCGTCTTCTGCAGATGGAAAGCTTTCTGTATGATAAATTATCTGCGGACTCACGTATAGAGCTGTCAGGGCTTAATGTCCCGATAGAAAGAAACATCGTTTTTCTTTCGTTATAACAAGCCTTTACTGTGTGTTTGTGCTTTTATGCGGCGTGGTTTTTACGGGAACGGAATTAAAACGGCAAAGCAGGCTGTTCATGATGGAAGAACTGAAATAGTCATTTTCTGCCTGTAAAGCACTGTAATAGTCATTTTTTCTGCCTTGACAGAAAATCCTGTTTATAATATGGTTAAATTAAATAACGGTTTATTTATACTTTATGAAATTAACGCCATAAATATAAACGTGAATGATGTATATACAGGGAGGTTTTTATGGGCAGAAACAGCGGCGGCGGAAGCCGCAGAACAGGCAGCTCTTCCTCGGGCGGCCGTTCCTCCGGGAGCGGCCGGATCAGCGGCGGGAGAACCAGCCATCCTTCTTCCACCCGTTCCAGCGGTTCCTCATCAAGCGGAAGGATATCCTCCGGCCGCAGCAGCCTGGGATCTTCGGGCAGTTCTTACAGAAGCAGTTCTTTTTACGGATCGGGGTATCACAGTTCATCATCAACGTCTCATTCTTCGTCATATTCCAACTCGTCACAGAATAACAGCTGGGATGACGACGACTATTCTCCACAGGGAGGCTACGGTTATTCCTATGGAGGAGGGGGATACCGTTCAGGCAGCTGTCTCGGCTTGTGCCTTGCGCTGGTGGTAGCTTCTATTTTTGTGATAATTGGCGCCGTTTCGTTTTTCTCAGCAATTTTCTCATTGGGCGGACGGCATGACAGTTTTTACGGATACGTCGCCCCGCAGACGGTACAGCAAAGCGGGAAAGAGCACACCAATTCTTCCAGCCAGCCGAAAACGAATTACAGCGGGCAGTCCTCCGGGGCAATTGAGCCTGTTGTAGGGGAATATTTTACGGACAGGCTGGGGTGGATAAAGCAGTCGGCGACCCTGAATGCCGGTATGGAGGCGTTCTTTAAAAAGACAGGCGTAAAACCGTATCTTTATCTGACGGATAACGTCTACGGCAGTACGGAGCCCTCGGATAAACAGATGGATACATTTGCCAATTCACTTTATGATAAGCTTTTTACTGATGAGAACCATTTTCTGCTGGTATTTCAGGAATATGGGGATTATTATATGACCTGGTATGTTTCGGGAAGTGATGCGGCTGAGGTGGTTGACGAAGATGCAGCCAATATCGTTTTGGATTACGTGGATGAGTATTATAGTTCGGATATGGGAGAGGAAGAATATTTCAGCAATGTATTTTCCATGGCGGCCGGGGATATCATGGAGGGCGGGCAGTAAAAATGCCGGGGAAACGGTAGACCAGTTGGACAGATATTAGTATTTTAGAAAAACAGCTCCTTTTTGGTAAGAATTCAGATGTGAAAATTCTTACCAAAAAGGAGCATTTTTATGGCAGAAGCTAAGGGGCGGATTTTTCCGATGGACCAGCAAAGTAATGGAACGAAATGAGTTGTTTGACATTTCCATGCGTAAATAATAGAATGAAAAAGACGCAATATGTATTACATTATTTAATAATGAGGGGGAAGATTGAAAATGAAAAAAAGTGTATTATTGTTTTTAGTGGGTTTTACTATCTTAACAGGATGTGGGAAGGCTGTGGATGGAAGCAAACAGAGTCAGAGTGCTGCAGTAGATCCAGAGATACCCCAAATAGAATCAGAAGTAAGCGTAAGTGCTTCGGAAGATAATGCGAGGGTAACAGAACGCTCTCCGGAGGAAATCCAACGTGAGTTAGAAAGTGTTCCGGACATGATAACAGAGCCAACTGTTATTTCTGGAATTAATATTGATGATATAATAGAATTTGGAAGTTATGAACAAGATTATAATAAAGAAAATGGGGCAGAACCAATAGAGTGGTATGTTATAGATATAGATGATAAGAGTGCAAAGTTAATGAGTGTTTATGCCCTTGATTGTGAAAAATATAATGACATCGATGAAAGTGTAACATGGGAAACCTGTACTTTGAGAAAATGGTTGAATGAAGAATTTTATAATGAGGCATTTAGTTCCAATGATAAAAGTATAATAAGATTAACTAATTTGGAGAACGAAAGTAATCCAAAATCTAATATTAGTGGTGGAAATAACACGACAGATAGAGTATTTATATTAAGTTATGGAGAAGCAGTGAAATATTTCAATGCTGATATTAATGCAAGTCAAGAAAATCCTTACGATTATCATATTGCTTGTATTCCGACAAGATTTGCAGAGATCAGAGGATTGGAAACCAAAAATTCAATGCTTATGGATCCAAGTATTGGAGCAACATGTTCATATTGGTTCAGAACAGTAGGAAATTCTCAGAACAGAGCTGTTGATGTATGGGTAGGATTTGTAAGTGTCACAGGCAGTGATGTTAATTCTGGGAAGCATGGGGTTAGACCATGCATTACAATTAATCTTGATGGTGTACTTGCTGCTGATGAGGATGTGGAAAAATCACCTTCAATTGGAGAAATAAATGCATTAAGTATGGCAGATGCATATTTAGATGCTATGCCATTTTCCTTAAACGAATTAATTGATCAATTAGAATATGAAGGATTTACGTACGGCGAAGCTAAATACGCAGCTGACAATTGCGGAGCAAACTGGAAAGAACAAGCACTTCGTAAGGCTAAGTTATATCTGGATAATTTTAATTTTTCACGAATAGAGCTGATAGACCAGTTAGAATACGACGGCTTTAGTAGAGATGAAGCATCAAGTGCGGCATCAGAATTAGGATTATAGTTAGTTAAGGGGCTGTTTTTTATTTATTAAAAAACTTCGCCAGATAGCGGACTAAGTGGAACTGAGAATAAAAAAATACGCAAATTGCGGGAATATGGGGATTCCACTCCGGAGGACGACCGAAAGTAAGAAGAACGTAGATGAAACCGGTGACAAAGTTCAGGGATTTGAAAAAGAAAGGGAACCACAAGCCCTAACCGCACAAGATTGAGGGGCAGGGGAATTGATGTGCCGAAGATACTTTGGGTTTCATTTTCGGAAAAAAGAGAGGATAACCATCATGTTATATCAGATTTGCAACGGAGCGGTAAGATTTGCAGCGGAAACGGTGCTTGAGCATATTAATTTTGAAATAAGAAATAAGGAAAAGATTGCGGTGGTAGGCCGGAACGGGTGCGGAAAAACCACGTTGCTGAAACTTATCGCAGGGGAAGTGGAGCTGTCCAAGAGGGACAGTGACGAGGACATTTACATTGCCAGGGCGGGAAAGCCTGTGATTGGCTATTTAAAGCAGAATGCGTTTGAGGACGACAGCCTGACTATGGAACAGGAGGTGCGGAAGGCCTTTTCAGAACTACTTGCGATGAAGGCGGAGATGGAGCGCCTGGTGGTTCTTATGGAAAAGGAGAACGAGGAGGCTGCTGTTTCCCGATATGTCAGGCTGGAGGAGCGGTTTGCTTACCTGGGCGGCTACAGCTTCGAAAAGGAATATGAAATAGTGATAAAGAAGCTTGGTTTTTCACCGGAGGACAAGCAGAAAAAGCTGTCTGAATTTTCGGGAGGCCAGCAGACCAAAATCGCTTTTGCCAGGATGCTGTTAAGCAAGCCGGACATCCTGCTTCTGGACGAGCCGACCAACCACCTGGATATTGCGACCATCAGCTGGCTGGAAGGGTATCTGAAGGATTATGACCGGGCGGTGGTCATCGTATCCCATGACAGGATGTTTCTGGACCGGGTGGTGGATGTGGTATATGAAATCGAATATAAAACAGCGGTGAGGTATCCCGGCAATTATTCCGCTTTTGTGGAACGAAAAAGGCTGAACTGGGAAAAGCAGCAAAAGGATTACGAGCTGCAGCAGAAGGAAATCGAACGGCTGCAGACGCTGGTGGAGCGGTTTAAAAACAAGCCTACAAAGGTGGCGATGACCCGTTCCAAGCTCAAGCAGATTGAGCATATGGTAAAAATCGATGCGCCTGCCAGATATGATCTGAAAAGCTTCCATGCGGATTTCCAGCCGGCGAGGGAAAGCGTTACGGACGTACTGCGTGCTGCACAGCTTCGGATTGGCTATGACAGACCTCTGGCGGAGGTGACCTTTGAACAGAAAAAAGGACAGAAAATCGGGATTATCGGAGATAACGGCTCCGGGAAATCCACGCTGCTGCGCACGCTTACAGGCCAGCTGGAGCCGCTTGGCGGCAGCTTCGCTTTCGGTGACCGTGTGGATATCGGGTATTTCGAGCAGCAGATGGCTCAGTATACCAGCGATAAAACCGTGCTGGAGGATTTCTGGGAGGAGTTCCCGGATCTGAAGCGGCTGGAGGTCCGCTCCTGGCTGGGGGCATTCCTCTTCGGACAGGAGGAAGTATTTAAGAAAATAGATATGCTCTCGGGCGGGGAAAAGGTTCGGCTTGCGCTGGCAAAAATCTTTAGGAGGCTGCCCAATTATTTAATTCTCGACGAGCCGACCAACCATATGGACATTGTGGGAAAGGAATCGCTGGAGGCCATGCTGAAGGCGTATCCCGGCAGCGTGCTTTTTGTATCCCACGACAGATATTTTGTAAAGGAAATTGCAGATTCCCTGCTGGTATTTGAGAACGGGACGGTAAATTTCTATCCTTTTGGATATGAGCAGTATTGGGAAAAGCTGCAGGCGGACGAAAAAGAACGGCAGGATCAGCAGGCGGATGGAAAAGCGCAGCCGTCTGTTAAAAGTACCGTAGTATCTGCAAAGGACAGAAGCCCGGAAAAAGCGGTGGACGCCCTGGAGCCGCTTAAAAACGTCGCCGACCGGAAGGGGTATAATCCGGGAAAAGAAGAAGCGAAGAGAAAACGCCGCCTGGAGCGGCTGGAAATGCTCATTGCGCAGAAGGAAGAAGAGCTTGCGGCATACCAGTCGCAGATGAAGGAGCCTTCTATACAGTCAGACTTTGAAAAACTGATGGAGTTGGAGGCGCTGTGCACAGCGGCGGATGAACAACTGGAAGTGCTGATGACAGAGTGGGAAGAAAGCGGCAGCTGATGAGAAAAGGGGATTTGTTGATGGAGGAATATTTTTATCCTGTAACAATAATAAATGAGGGAAACCATGAAATTCCTGCAATTATCAGTATTCCTCACAGCGGCCTGTATGTGCCGGATGAGGTTAGATACAAAATGAACGAAGGAATTAAATTGCCTAATATGGACTGGTATCTTCCTGCATTTTATACTTTTTTAGTGGAAATGGGGTATACCGTTGTCATTAATCGGGTGAGCCGCTACGTCATTGATGTAAACAGGGGAGAAAATGAGAGGTGCGGTTCCTATCAGACTAATCTGGTATATACTACTACAACGCAGGGAGAGGAAATGTATCGGATTCCTTTAACTGCGGAGGAGACAGCGGAAAGAATTAAAAATTACTATGCGCCCTATCATAATGCCCTTATTGAGGCAATACGTGAGAAGCTGAAAAGGTATACCAGAGTATACCTGCTTGACCTGCATAGCTTTGGCCTGGATTGTAGGGCTGATATTATCCTGGGAAATGACTTTGGGAAAACATGTTCAGACGGTTTGGTTTCCTTTTTAACAGATAAATTTATAAAAAATGGGTTTTCGACGGTTGAGAATATCCCCTTTTCTGGCGCTTATATTACAAAAAATTACAGCAGGCAGTTTCCATGCTGCGAAACAGTTCAGATTGAGCTTAGTTATTGTGCCTATATTCAAAACAGAGTATTTGAAAACGGTGAGGAAAATCCGGTGATAGAACAGGAATATTTTAAGAATCAGAAAAAGAAGATGGCAGCAGTTTATAGCAGCTTACGGGAATATCTGCGGTAAGGGAAGAATCGCTATTGAAAAAAGGAAGGGAAACAAAATGTACTTACTGGGAAGGACACAAATGATACCGGCTGCAACCTATGAGGAAGCAATTGCCCGTATTATGCAGAAAGGCTTTGACGGCGTGGAGCTTGATATTTACGATGTGAATTTTCAGGCGCGGAAAGAGTTTTTTGAAGAAGGCTTTGCTGAAAAGATAAAGGAATGCATGAAGAAAAACAGCGTAAAAGCTTATTCCGTTGGCGCCCATATGGATTTTACGGAAAATGAGGATAAATTCCGTACGGTGGAGAAGGCGATTCCAATCGCGGCGGAAGCGGGAGCTGATACAGTTATCATCAATGGCGCCGTCAGGCGCGAGGGAGAGGCGTTTGAAAAGCAGTGGGAGAGGCAGATAAACCGGATGAAGGAATTATGCCGCATCGCAGAACAATATGGCATTTATCTGGCGGTAGAATTCGAACCGGGCTTTGTCATTGATAATTCGGAACTTCTGCTGAGCGCGTTTGACCAGATCGGTTCCCCCATGCTGCGCATGAATGCGGATATCGGGCATATGTTCCTCCAGGATCCGGATCCTCTGGCTTGCCTTGAAAAGTGCGGCCCTTATATCGTACATGCGCATTTGGAAAATATGAAAAAGGGTATCCATAACCATCTGGTTCCTTATGAAGGGGACATGGATTTGACGGCTTATCTGCAGAAGCTTATTTCTGTGGGCTTTGACGGGCCGGCGTCGCTTGATTTGTATCAATATGACTATGAGGCGGTTGCGGAAAAGAGCGTGGAGTATTTGAAAGGGATTTTATGCACGGCCGGTATATAAATATAGCGTGGAGAGCAAGTATAACGACAGCAAAAAAACGCAGGAAAAACCTGCGTTTTTGCGTATTATCACGTAGGTATCCCTTCTTGATAAAAATCAGAAGTAACTATCATAAATCCTGTTTCGTTTCTCCAGTTCCTCTCTGTCAAGTCTCTGTGCGTCTTCGATTTCATATACCCCAAAGGTTTCAAAAAGCCTTTCCGAAGGCTCAGCCTCCACAAAGGTACACCAAGGCAGCCAGTGGTACTGGCTTCCCAGCTTCTGGCTGGAGAAATTGCCGCTTTCATGGCCAAGGCCGGGCATAATATAACCGGAGGTGCCGTCTATGTCGTTGGACTGACGGGTATTTTTGTGGATAAACTGTGCGAAATCCAGGTAGTGGGCATCCTTGGTGAGAAGATAAAGCCTGTAATAGGTATAGGAACAGGCCGCCATATATACGTCGGCACCGCCGCCGATTGTAATAATGCTCTGGCCGCTGATGGAATACTGGTTAAGGGGGTGCTTCGGCCAGGGCGTACGTACCGGGAAGGTCCAGGCATAGGTCCAGGTTTCGGTATAATCCGCTGCACCCACTGCGCCTTCCAGCCAATGAGGATCCTGCGTCAGATCGTAGAGAGACAGGAAACCAAACAGTGCATAAATTCCTGCTTCCTTATCCTGGATATCCGTATTGTCACAGGTCCCGCCGCGATATTCCATATTCAAATAGGCATTTGTAAAGGACCATTCCCCGGCCTTCAGCGCAGCGCATTTATACGTTTCATTTCCGGTTACCAGATACAGCTGTACCAGAAAACGGATGACGCTTGGCGTATTTGATTTGGAATCCATGCGGATGGAACCGTCCGTGTTATATGCGCGGTAAAAGCTGCCGTCCTCATTTTGGACGCGTACAAGCCAGTCGCCGGTTTTGATACAGAATTTCAGCCAATCCTGCTTTTCTTCGTCCCGTTTGTGCAAGTAAACATAAGCATCCAGAATGGCTTCCATACCGTCTGCAAGCATACGCACATAGTGAGGATAAGGCTCGAAGCCCTGAAGATTAGGATTGTAGCACATCTGCGGCAGCCCGGACTGCGTCATGCAATTTTTCACCCAGAATGCAAGGATGCCGATTCCCTTTTCCCTGGCTTCAGGGATATTTTCCCGATCCCCATACCGCAGCAGCAGATTGCCGATTCCCGGCTGCTGCCCTACAAAGCCAAACTGGAAGGACACCGAGGAAATATCCATATCAGGCAGCTGGCAGGCAAAAGGAAGGCCGTAGGAATCCCCATATTTACGGGTATATTTCATGAAAATATTCATACAGTTATGGAAATGCTGTTCATTGTCCACACAGAAAAGCCCGTCCCTTAAACGGCGGTAAGTGGTCCGCCAGATATCCCGCATCATTTCCTGGAAGCTTTCATGCCGGCCGAAAGTGAGGGAAACGGAATAATTCTGCTCAAAACCCGGTTCCACAGGATGGTTGATTCTGCGGAAGCTCATGGCCTTATTATGATAATCCAGCCCGCCGTAGGAATTCTTTATGGGGGTCTGCCCGTCGCAGCCCGGATATACATAATCGATTGACAGGCCGTCAACCGGTGTGGGAATATCCTTGCGTACCGCAAAACCATAATACATATAATTGAGGGTACGGCTTTCGGGTTTGCTCATGCCCAGGGCCCCTATCGTGAACCGGGGATCCACATTGTTTTCGGACTGTTCTATGTCCAGGGAACGCATGCCTACGTCGGCAGCCCAGCGGGACAGGGAAACCATTTCACCGGAACCGGTGTGGTGCATGGAAAACAAAGGAAGAGCGCAGCGCGTTTCCAGCATCCAGAAATATTCACAGTCCAAATCCTTTCCCATCCTGTCGGCAGGGGCAAATTCATTCTGGCGGTACCAGACACCAGGAGCAAAGCACTGATAGTCACGGGGATTGTCGGACTCGGAAAGGACGAGGGAAAATTTGCTGGAAAATCCCAGATCATCTCCGGCCTCAAGAACCCTGACACAGCGGCTTACTTTAAAGCCGGCGGCATCTGTTTCATAAATATCTGTAAAGGCAAAGGCAGAGCCGGATGGAACACGAAGCGTCCCCCGGGCAGTCAGGCGCCCGTCTGCCAACTCTGTTTTTTCGTAGGGCGCGTCATAGAATTCACTTACGGCGAAGGCTGTCTTGACGGTGATAAATAAAGGACGTCTGTTAAAGTACAGCAGTCTGCCTTCTTTTCGTACTTCAATTCCGCCGTTGGCGCAGACAAGCTGATAATTATTGTATTGCAGTTCCATGGATAAAACCTCCCCAAATAAATATTGTATCCTGAGTATAGAACGAAAACTGTGAAGGCTCAATGGAGTATCTTTGCTGGAATCCGGCGAAGATGTATTATCTTGTTTTCATAAAAGCGGCATAGAATTCCAATATGTGCCAATGCGACATCTGCAGTATAAAGCTGTCGCATTTTTCTATAAAGTAATCCACAGGGATTCTCTATAATAAAAGGTAGGTAAAAGGGGCGGCAGGCTTAGTGCATTAACGAATAAGCTCTGTCCGGGAAAAAAGAAAGGGCAGGTAATCAGAATGGAATTTTATCCCGAAGTAAAATTAATGAAAGACGCATATGGCGCAGGCTTTTCCAATGGGCTGACGATGTGCCAAAGCCAGTCGGCATTGGCCTTCCATAAAACAGAGGACAGGGGAGAGGATGCGGTATATGAAGATGGCAGACAGCATCGTATTGTACTGCATAAGAAAATTAATGGACAGGCTGTGGAAGTGTGTACGGAATTTATTAACGAAAGCAGCGATGAAGTTACTTTGGAAATGTTAGCAACGTTTGCGTTAAAAGGAATCACTGCGGACAGGATACACCGGATGCAGTCCTTTTGGAGTGCGGAAGGGAAATTAAGGACAGAATCCATAGACGAACTGCATTTGGAGCCCTCATGGAACCGATGCGGAATGCGGATTGAAAAGTTCGGGAATACAGGCTCCATGCCTGTGCGTAAATATTTTCCGCTTTTAATTTTAGAGGACAGTAAACAGCAGGAATTTACAGGAATCCAATTATATTGTCCGTCCTCCTGGCAGATTGAATTGCTTTGCAAAGACGATGAAACGCTTACGGCTGCCGGCGGGATCGCAGACAGGGATTTTGGGCAGTGGACGAAAAAGATTCATCCCGGAGAAAGCTTTACAACCCCCAAGGCGGTAATTGCCCGGGGAAATACGATATATGAAGTATGCGACAGGCTTGTTAAGGCGCAGCGGCCTGCAATTTCAGAAGCAGATAATAAAATGGGGATTGTATTTAATGAGTATTGTACAACATGGGGAAATCCGAGTTACGATAACATTAAAAAGATATGTGATAAAATAAAAGGAAAGGGAATCCAATATCTTGTCATTGATGCAGGCTGGTATGGCAAAGCCCAGGGCTGGTGGAGCAGTATGGGGGATTGGAGCGTCAATGAGGAAAGATTCCCCGGCGGGCTGAAAAAAATTGCGGATTATATACGTTCCTGCGGAATGATTCCCGGACTGTGGTTTGAGATGGAATCGGTAGGCATAAATTCGGAGCACTATCAGGATAAAGAACATTTGCTTCTGAAAGACGGAGTGCCCTTAACCGTGGGGGAGCGCCGTTTCTGGGATATGGAAGATGAATGGGTAATCAATTATCTGAGTGAAAAGGTAATAAAGCTGTTAAAGGAGTGCGGCTTCGGTTATTTGAAGGTGGATTATAATGATACCATCGGCATGGGCTGTGACGGAGAGGAGAGCCTGGGAGAAAACCTGCGGAGGAAGGTTCAGGCCACACAGGGCTTTTTCAAAAAAATAAAGGAAGAAATCCCTGGGATAGTTATAGAAAATTGTTCCAGCGGAGGTCACAGGCTTGAGCCGTCCATGATGGAGCTGGTATCGCAGGGAAGCTTTTCAGATGCCCATGAGACTGTGGCGATACCGCTTATAGCGGCAAATTTACACAGGGCGGTACGGCCGGAACAGAGCCAGATATGGGCAGTGCTGCATGCCCAGGACAGCGACAACAGGATTTTTTATTCTATCATAAGTACTTTCCTGGGAAGAATGTGCTTAAGCGGTGACATATACGACTTATCCGGGGAGCAATGGAAGCTTGTGGAACAGGGAATGCATTTTTATGAGATGGCTTCGGATATTATCCGGGACGGCGTCACTGTAAAATGTGAATACAGCACACAGCAGTACAACCATCCGACCGGATCGCAGTTAGTTATCAGAAGGCTTGGCCGCCGCTGCCTGGCGATTCTGCATCGGTTTGAAGGCTCTGAAGCTTCGGATTTGGAGTTCCTGAAAAACAGCAGGCTGATTGCCGAATATGGCAGCGCGGAAGAAGATTTTAGCGCAAAGGCGTGGATATATGAAGTTGAACACTTCTGATAACTATTGATTAATTGAATCCGGCAGCCAGCCTTTCTGGCTGATAGTGCAGCACATTATGTTGTGCAGACGGGAGAAACAATGGAAAGAACCTATATCAGCAGCGGTATGGTATATGATGGAACGGGGAAAGAACCGTTCTGCGGGGATATTGTGATCAATGGAAGCACAATAGAAGCAGTGCTGCCTCACAGCATGGATCGTTTTACGGAAAAAAACGGACGGCTTATTTTGGCGCAGGGACTTGCAGTGACGCCAGGATTTGTGGATGTGCACAGGCATTGTGACCTGGCGGCGCTTACGGACCCTGATTTTGGACGGCAGGAGCTGAAGCAGGGAATTACTTCCGTGCTCGCCGGGAACTGCGGTATGAGTCCGGCGCCTTCCGGTGAGGAATCAAGGGCGGCAATGTACCGTTTTTTAGAGCCTTGCCTGGGGAAAGCGCCTGATGGGCTGCAGTTCCCGGATTTCAGGAACTATATGGAAGCGCTTCATGCAAAAAATCTGCCTCTTCATGTGGGGGCAATGGTGGGTACCGGGGCAGTGCGCATCGCGGTTAAGGGCTTTGGGGAAGGCCGTTTTTCGGAAAGAGAGCTGGACACAGCCTGCGGTCTGCTGGCGGAGGCTTTTGGGCAGGGCGCACAGGCGGTGTCTGCCGGGATTATGTATGTACCGGAATGCTTTAATACCAGAGAAGAATGGTATGCGTTCTGCCGGGAGGCTGCCAGGCATGGCAGGCTTTTTACCTTCCATGTCAGAGGAGAAGGGGACGGGCTGCTTTCTTCCGTGAAAGAGGTTATTGATTTTGCCCGGGAAACCGGAGTACGGGTCAATATCAGCCATTTTAAGTCCGTAGGGAGGACGAACTGGAGGCGTGATATTTATGAAGCAGTTTCCCTGATTGAAAGGTCGGGAATGGATATTACCGCTGATGTTTATCCTTACGACGGCGGGGCCACTATTTTGGGTTCCCTGCTTCCGCCGGTTATTAGCGCGACATATGGCGAAAGACTCTGCTGTGCGCTTGGTACGCCGGAGGGTGTAAAAGCCCTGAAGGAAGCCCTGGATAAAACCTGGGCTGGATGGGATGATATGCTCCGGGCCATCGGCAGCAAAAGGATTCTTATCAGCTCCCTGGAACGGGAAGAAAACCGTTGGATGATCGGCAGAAGCCTGGAAGAGGTGGTGAAGGAAGGAGATTTTTCTTCGGAAGCGGAGGCCATTGCCCGGCTGATGCATGAGGAGGAGGGAAAAGTAGGCATCATCGTTTTGAGCATGTGCCCGGAGGATGTGGAGTATGTGCTTTCGCTGCCCTTTACTTCAGTTATTTCAGATGCACTCTATGGAGGCGGCAGTCATCCGCATCCCCGGCTTTACGGCGCATTCCCCAAGGTAATAGAGGAATATGTCTGCCGCAGGAAGCTTTTAACCCTGCAGGAGGCTGTCCATAAAATGTCGGGAAAGCCTGCGCAGCGTTTTGGCCTTGAAAAGCGCGGCCTGCTGCGGGAAGGGTATAAGGCGGATATGCTGTTGTTCCGGCCGGAGGAAGTCAGAAGCGGGGCGTCTTATCTGGAACCCTGTGTGGAGGCTGAGGGAATGAGACTGGTGCTTGTGGACGGAAAGGCGGCATATTCGAAGCAGGGGATCCCTGAATATGGATCCGGGAACTATAATTACACTTAAATCAGCTCCCAGATCCTGTAAGATTAAGAATATCCAACACCAGAAGCAGGATTATTCTATTGCCTGAAATTCAGACAACAACTGCATCATACTTTGCTGCTGGGAATACGGACGTAAGCCGGCGTTAAAGTATAATCCCTTTGCCCCCACTTCCCCGGCAATTGCCCGGAAGTCGGTTTCATCTCCCAAAATGTGCATATTTTTCCCGGACTGCCGGATTTGCCTGTAAACCTCCATCCATTCCATCGGACGGGGAGCGCCGTCGCCGGGACACCACTGGACGGCATCGAGCTGTTGTATCTGCAGAAGCTGTGGCAGATGCGGCAGCTCACCCTTTCCATCCAGATGATACAGCGTGTGCGGGAGATGCGTACATAGCTGCGTTAAATCCTCGGCGACAAATTCACGGAACATATCAGGACTAATCATGTAGGAAAAATCACATTGGACAACATAGGAAGGCTCACTGCAGAACAGCCCGGTCCAATCGGTAAAGCCAGGGCCGGTCTGCATCAGGATGTCTGCGAATTCCTGATAATAGCGCAGCCAAATATTCTGAATCTCCCGGCTGACACGTTTCACCTCGTCAGGCTCATCATACAGATCATAAAGCAGGTTTTCCGAACCGCGCAGCGTGGCCAGGATATCCATTACCCCGCCCAGGTCCGGCATGCCCATCAGGACATTGCCCTTCCACTTTTTGGCGGCGGCGTAATAAATGTCCTTGATTCTGCAAAACCACACGTTATTTTCCTGGAATTCATAATGCATATCTTTTAGTTCCATATCACCGGTTGGATGAAACCACACATTCCCGGAGGAATTATCAAGCCTGGCCCCTAAAAAAGCAGCCACAATACCGGGGCCGAAAACATCAAAGTTAATCATGGGAAATGCATCACCCAAATATTCCTGCTGTTCCAGCTCCGCATTGATCCGTTCAATAACATCCTCAGGGCTGATGTCCAGCCTGTGGCAGGCAGCCTGGCTCAGGAGGGGGATATCTCCCTGTCCGTGAACTTCCTTTTGGAGCGTAGCTTTGATAATGGGGCGCTCCAGGGTTTGGTTCCACCATTTTCCGTAGGTTTCTTTCATTCTTGCCCAATCGTCTTCCGTAAATCTGATGCTCATCTTAGTCCTCCTGATAATTAATACTATGATATTTGTTTTTATAAACTTGGAATAGGGCATTCCATAATAAACCAATTAATTATTGTCTCTATTCTATCAGGAAAGCCTGCCGTTTAATAGACTGAAACCAGAGTTTTATCATATTTATCTGAGTGTAAATTACCAGGAAAACAGAACGGATCAACACAGACTGAAACCAGAAGGCGCCTTACTGGTTCATATAAAAATCAAAAATAGGTAGAAATCTGGGATAAAATTGTATAGAATCACAAACTTCCTGAACGATATAATAAACATGCAAACGCAAAGTGAAATAAGAGCTCATTCACACAGTATTTTTCATGTTGAAAATGCCGGAATGACCGGTCATCTATTTAATGAGGAGGGTTTTAGTATGTTGAGAAAAAAGTTAATCAGCCTGGTATTGGCAGCTGTTATGTGCCTGTCTGTCACAGCCTGTTCATCATCCGGCAGTAAGCCAGCAGATGCACAGGCTGAAGGGAACGCATCCCGGAACCAGGAATTATCCATGGAAGAGCTTGCTGAAATATGCAAGGATCCGGCCAAGGCTTTTCCCAATCCTGTTACTTTGAAAATTGGATTTGGCAATAACACCTATCAGGGAGAGGAAACGCTCGAAAAAAATGCATGGAATGATCTGTATCAATCAGTGGGATTAAATGTGGAACCTCTGTATCAGTCCAGTGAAGATTACACTGCCAAATTAAAAGAAATGGTTATGACGGGTGAGTATCCGGATATTTTTTATGTAGATCTGAATACATATGTTGACTTTATCGGGCAGGGGCTGATTGCTGATATTACAGAGTATTATGATAATGGTTTTCTATCTGATTATGCCATGCAATATCTAAGTTCTGATGATATGGCAACTGTGAAAAAAGGCTATATCGACGGTAAAATTTACGGAATTCCTCAGATGTCCGATACGGAAAACAGCGCGCCGCTGCTTTGGATACGCAAGGACTGGCTGGATAACCTGGGTCTGTCTGCGCCAACCACCATGGAAGAGTTTCAGGAAGTGGCCAGGGCATTCACCTTCGATGATCCTGATGGTAATGGTATCAATGATACCTATGGTTTTTCCATGAGAGGCAAGGACGTATCTACGGGAATGGGTTCCAGTGGTGTTGCCCTGAACTTTAATATGGTGGGACAGTACCCTACCGGCTTGCGGTTTATTGTGGAGGATGACCAGATTCAATGGGCCGGCCAGAATTCGGAAAAGATGATTTATGGGCTGGAGATTTTCCAGAATATGTATGAAGAAGGAACACTTGATCCCAATTTTGTGAGTACGGATGATGCAGCATTGAATGATGCTTTTGTCTCCGGACAGGTGGGTATGTTTATGGGCAGCCCCTGGTCAGTGGTAGGATCTTATGGAGATGCAATTCTTCTTAACCCGGATTTTGAATGTGAGGCGCTTCCCTGTCCTTCCTCTGCGGTTAACCCGGAAGGCGGTGTTTATCTGCCTTCAAGCTCACTTGTTTACTGGTGTGTCAGCAGTAAGTGCCAGAATCCGGAGGCTTTGTTCAAGGTTTACAATATGGCAATGAACTATGTTGCTTATGCAAACGATTTAACAAAGGAGGAGGCCTTCAAATATAATATCGGCGTAAATGGCCAATATACCGGAAAGGGGGCTTCCATAATCGGTGCCATTGATATGGCGCACTATAATTATACCTGCTGGCAGAATGAACATAGCTTATTGACAGAAGGCGGAGAGGCATCTGAACTGCCGTGGACGGAACAGCAGCAGTTTGAGTATATGAAATTTTTTGCGGAAAACAGAAATAATACGACAGAGTTGTCGGAAGAAGAACTGAATAAATGGAAAACAGGCGCTACCTATTATTGTATATTTGGCAATGATAATACGGGATATGGCGGAGCAGACAAAATAATGGCCCGTAAAAATTATAATGAGGCTTATAATGCGATTCCCGGACCGGAAATGACAGCCAATCTTGCCAATCTGGAAACTCTGACAGCACAGACACTGATCGGTATTATTACAGGACAGGCTGAACCGGATTCCTACAATGCATTTCTGGAAGAATGGAAAGCAAAGGGCGGACAGGATATTCTGGAAACGGTTACGCAGTGGTATGCCGGACAGAAATAAGAAACCTATGGTGTAATGGTGAGGGGCGGAGGTCCGTCCCTCCTGCATAAAGTCTGGGAGGGCTGTCATGAAAACAAAAACCTGGAAGATAAAAAAATCATCAACCATATACCATCTTATGTTGCTTTTACCAATGCTGTTTGTGCTTATTTTCAATTACATCCCCATGGGAGGAATTATCCTGGCTTTTAAGGACTATAAACCAGGGCTGGGATTATGGGGATCTGCATGGGTGGGGATGAAGCAGTTTGCGTATTTGTGGAATATGTCGGAATTCTGGAGTGCATTATCCAATACACTGATTATTGCGCTGCAGAAGATTGTCTGGGGACTTGTAGTCCCTCTTACTTTTGCATTACTGCTAAATGAAGTTAAAAATAAATTTTTTATGAAATCGGTTCAGACACTTACTTTTATTCCTTACTTCCTCTCCTGGGTAGTTCTGGGAGGAATTCTGATTGACTTCCTTTCACCAAATGGAGGAATGGTAAATTCCATATTGGGAGCGCTTGGCCTTCAGAGCGTGAATTTTCTGGGAAACCCAAATACCTTTGTTCCGACCATAATCGTTACGGATATATGGAAGGGACTGGGCTATAACGCCATTGTATATCTGGCCGCCCTTACCGGTGTGGATGAGTCTCTTTATGAAGCGGCAGCCATCGACGGTGCCGGACGCTGGAAACAGACAATACATATTACGATCCCTTCCATTGCGCCTTTTATCGCCCTGATGACCATATTATCTCTTGGAAACGTGCTGAATGCAGGCTTTGATCAGATATTCAATCTTTATAATCCTGCTGTATACAAAACAGGCGATGTGATAGATACCTTTGTTTACCGGCTGGGCATGGTAAACTATCAGTACTCCCTGTCCACAGCAGTCGGATTGTTTAAATCAGTTGTTTCAGGGATCCTGATTGTTGTTTCCTACAGGCTGGCGGATCGGTATGCGGGTTACCAGGTTTTTTAGAAAGGGGAAGATATGAAAAAAGTATCTCTATCCAGAAAAATTTTTATTGTATTAAATTATATTGTTTTAACAGCTGTAATGATAATCTCCGTCATCCCGATTCTAAATGTGCTTGCCACCTCCTTTTCCTCACCGGAGTATATCAGTTCAGGGCAGGTGTCGCTGCTGCCTAAGGGATTTACGCTGGCAGCATACAGATACGTGCTCAATCAGTCTCAATTTTGGACATCTGTTATTGTTACGTTAAAGAGAATGGTAATTTCCATACCGCTTACGTTAGTCCTGACAATACTGGCGGCATATCCTCTTTCAAAACCGAAAAGTGAATTTAAAGCCAGGGGATTTTATGTAACGTTTCTGATGATTACAATGATTTTCAGCGGAGGGCTTGTGCCGACCTATATGCTGATACACAGCCTTGGGCTTTTTGACACCATCTGGGCGCTGGTTCTTCCGGGAGCGGTCAATGTGTTTAATATTATTCTTGTGATGAACTTTTTCAGGGGGCTGCCCAAGGCAATTGAAGAATCTGCGATTGTTGATGGGGCAGGGCAGTTTACCATTATGCTGAAAATCATTCTGCCGTTATCCAAAGCCTCCATTGCTACAATTACCCTGTTTTCGGTCATTAACAATTGGAATGCATGGTACGACGGCCTGCTTTATAACAATTATACACAGAATTATCCTTTGCAGACGTATTTGCAGTCTCTGCTGAACATGACATCAGACTTAAGCGCTATGATGAAGGATATTAAGAGCATTATCGACAGGCAGGCGGTGACGGCCAGAAATCTGACAGCCGCCCAGATTTTTATTTCCATTATTCCCCTGATGTGCGCCTATCCTTTCATGCAGAAATATTTCACCAAGGGGCTGGTTATGGGCAGCGTAAAGGGTTAAATTTATACGATACAGGAGGTATCTATGAAAAATATCGGCAATCCCGTTTTTTCCGGGAAAAAAGAAGAACTGAAGGAATTTGTTGATTCAATATTGGAACAGCTTACGCTGGAGGAGCTTTCCTATTATGCTTACAATGGCATGGCCCGCGAAGGAATGACAACAGCCTCAGGGCTGCAGCTTCCGCAGGGAGAGGCGGGAGGCGTGGACGCAGTGGCGGGAATCGATACCGATCTTCCCATGCCTGTCCATATCGGCCAGAGCTGGAACCGGCAGCTGGCAAAAGAAGTGGGGGAAGTTATTGGGAATGAGCTGCGGGGAAAGAAAGATTCCACGAATCCGAATACGCTGATGTTTACGGCGATAGCGGATCTTAGAAGCAATCCCCTTTCCGGAAGATTTTATGAAGGCTATTCCGAGGATCCATATCTCACCGCTGAGATGGTGGATAATGTGGGGAATGGATGTACCGGAGACGATGAATTCTATATTAAGGCGCAGGTTGGTTCTAAGCATTACTGCGTATACCATAGCGAATGGGACAGAGCGTCCCGGAGTAATTATGTCTCTGTACGGGCATTAATGGACTATCATATTCCTGCATTTCTTAAAGGCTTCAAAAACAGCCATCTGGTAGGTGTGATGACTTCTTATGGCGGAACCAATGGAGTGACCAATATAACCTTTCCTTATATAAATGAGCTGCGGAAGGAATACGCATATAGTTTGCTAAATATCAGTGACCTCGATGCAGATACGGATTCCAAACGTGGCCAGGGGAATGGATTTGATCCAGTCTATACAGTGGATGACAGAATGCTTGCGTCAATGCTTATAAAAGAAAAGATCTATGCAGGCAATTGTGCTGATGCATCTGTTATTGGGCAGGCTGTGAAGGACGGTATTTATAATCTGTCAAGGAAAGATTTGGAGGAATATGTGCGTCCCCAAATCGAATTGTGGGTGCGTTCCGGATATTTTAATCAGGCAGATTATCCTTATACAAAGCTGTGCAATGATTATTCTCCGGCAGATCACAATAACGAATTAAGCCAGGATGTGGCGCTCCGGGCGGCGAGGGAAGGGATCGTCCTGTTGAAAAATGATGGTATCCTTCCGCTTTCAGGAGAAAAGAATGTCCTGGTAACAGGGATTTTCAGTGATACCCGGGTGCAGACACATTATTCCACACCCACACCCAGGGAACTGGAATTGGCGGGTCTGACTCCCATAGATGCCTATCTGGAATATATGAAAAAACAAAACGGCAGGGTTGTTTTTGCACCTGAAATTTCGGGAAGCAGGCTGAAAATTTATTCTGAAACCAAAGGGGGATACCTCACTTTTGAGGATCTTGGGGAAATGGGAAGTGACCCCGTGGAGTTTACAGTACATGATTTTGGCATGCGCGCAGTAGCGCTGTATAATAAAGAAAAGGACGCATTTTTAACAAATAAAAAGAAATCTGATAAAATGTGCCTGGAAAAAAGAAATCCGGAAAAGCCGCCGCACTGCCTGTTATTTGAAAAAGAAAAAGGAAATTTCTACAGGATAAAGAGCGGTGTCTTTCTGACTTGCTTTTGGGATCGTGTGGAAGAATACCATAAGAATGATATACCATTTTACCAGCGTTACAATTCTTCTGGAAAATATCTGACTTATCAGGACGAAGGCGGGGTAACCGTTCAGGAGGATGCACAGGAAGGCTCTGTATTCAGGATTGATAAGGCCATGGAGGCAGGGGCGGATGCGGATAAGTACCTTGGGCAGACGGATATGGCAGTAGTATTTGTGGGAGCTGATTCTTTTGTACAGGCTTCGGAAATGATTGACCGTCCCAATTTTGATATGGGAGAGGATCAGCTGTCTCTGGTGCGGCGTATCTCCGGTTTCTATCCCGGGAGGACAGTAGTGGTTGTAAAAAGTGATTTCCCTCTGAATCTGGCTGCAATTCAGGAAAATCCCAATGTGGCGGCAATACTCTATGAATCCTATGCAGGACAGTATGATTCATGGGCATTGCTGGAAACGTTGTATGGAGGAAATGTCCCCTCAGGAAGACTTTCCGCCACCTGGTACAAAAATCTGTCTGCATTGCCGGTTTTAACCAAAAGGGATGGGATTGATGCCGAATATACAGTGGATATGAAAAACGCCAGTCCGGAGGAAACGCATCTGACTTATATGTACAATAATCCGGAGGATGTGCTCTATCCCTTCGGCTATGGCCTCTCCTACACACAGTTTGTGTACAGCGATATCAGTGTGGTGAATGAGAAGAATCATATTACCGTGTCCTTGACGGTAACCAACAGCGGGAACTATACCGGGAAGGATGTTGTCCAGGTCTATCTTACTTCCCTGGACTCCGGCTATGGAAATGCAGTTCCGGGAAAACAGCTGGCCGGATTTGAGAAAACAAGGGAATTGAAGCCCGGGAACAGCCAAAGGCTTCAGATTTGCCTTTACGGGGACGCTTACCGGAAATGGGATGTGTCCGCAAAAAAATATCTGATAGAAAAGGGCAGCTATTGTATCCGCGTGGCGCATTCCGCGCAGGATGTGGTCTATTCGGAGGAAATTGTACTCGAGGGTGAAAGCCTGGGCTGCCTGGATATGTCAGTACCGCACAATGTCTGGGAGAGCCTTTCCGAAGCCAAAGGAGTGAAGGGGGCGGAAGTGTCAAAGAAACGTTCCGTCTATTTTGAAGGCGGCTATTATGCGGTGGAATCTGATGAAAAAGATGCAGAAATTAAAATATTGCGTTCAAAATTTGATAATGCAACCAGCCTGATTATACGGGCGGCCTGCCTGGATAAGGGAGCAAGCATACTGGTACAGCTGGCCGGCAGGGAATATATACTGCCTGTAAAGCAGACTTTACCGCAGGAAACCGTGCTGGAAGAGCATCTTCACCATGTTTCCACGGAGCTTGGTTATGAATCTGATAAGCTTGAGCTTGCAGAAGAACTCACAGGGATATATGATCTTACTATACGGTTTAATCAGCCGGGAATACGTCTGGAGAGTATCCAAGCAAAATAAATCTTTTTATCTGAAAGCAGAAAGGGGTATATGATGACAGAGAATGAATATCAGCATGAAATAGTGAAACCGGACAATGGGCTGCCGGCCAGGTATTTTTTAAGCAATGATGGCAGGCCGGCTATGGTCCCCATGCACTATCACGATGCGATAGAAATCATGTACTGTACCAGAGGCTGTGTTACCCTTACAAAGGGCAGCGAGGCCATTCTGCTGCAGGAGGGGGATGTGGTGGTGGTAAACATAAATGAAATGCATATGACTACCTGTAAAAACAGTTACACCACCGCATTCATCATTCAGATTTTGGCGCCGTTTCTGCAGTCCGTCAGCGGGATGTCCGAAACCTACTTCCGGATTCCTGTAATTTCCGGAGGAAATATCCCGCGCGGCATAATAGAAAAAATCAGGGAGCTTGAAGAAGCCATTGAAGATTTCTTTGAACTGACAAAGGGCATTCCGGAGGATCCATACCTGTTCATGAAGGCACAGGGATCCTTGTGTGGAATCCTGTACCTTCTGTTCCTGAATTTTCAGGATACGCATGTAAAGGTGCCGCAAAGGAATCATAAAAACTTTGAACGGGTACGTAAAATCCGGGAATATATTGACCGTAACTACGATAAGGGAATATCGCTGGATGATATTGCGGCCCATACCGGCCTGGCGCCTGCGTATTTTTCAAGATTTTTTTCTGAAACCTTTGGTATGGGGTTTCTTCAATATCTTTATCAAATTCGAATGAAGCATGCGTATGTGGATGTCATTACCACGAATACGCCGCTGATTTCTATTGCCATGGATAATGGATTTTCCAGTTATTCGCTTTTTAACAGTAAATTCAAAGAGACCTATGATCTGACTCCCGCACAAGCGAGAAGACGGTATTCTGGCGAGCAGAAGTGAAGAGAAGCCAAGAGAAAAAGATAAATAGCAGAGGATATGTTTTATATAGGAGAGGAAAAAGCAGATGAATCCATTATTTCCAAGAGAATTTTTTATCCCGGACGGGGAGGCAAGAAAAATGCCGGATGGCAGGCTTTATGTATATGGTTCTTCAGATATGCCGGAGGAACCTCAATATTGCAGCAACCGCTACTACGTATTTTCTACGCAGGACTGTCAGGAATGGGTAAATCACGGCATAGCCTTCAGTGCGGGTATGGAGGAAAACTCCGTCTTAAAAGAGCCTGTTACATTGGGCGGGCCGGATTGTGTGGAGAAGGATGGAAAGTATTATCTTTTTTATTGTACTTCCCGGACCGGGGAGGGTGTGGCAGAAGCAGAGACACCCTATGGCCCTTTCCATGACCCGTCGCCTATCCCTTTTGCAGATGGAGATAGTATCGATCCGGCAGCGTTTGTGGATGATAACGGGGATGCCTATTATTTCTGGGGGCAGTTCCATCTGAAAGGGGCGAAGCTGAAGAAAAATATGAGGGAGCTGGACATGGATACCTTCCATGACAACATTATTACAGAACAGCAGCATGGGTTTCATGAAGGGGCGTCCATGAGAAAAAGAAACGGACTGTATTATCTTATCTACACAGATATTACGCGCGGCAGGGCAACCTGTCTATCCTATGCGATGAGCAAATCTCCCTTCGGCCCCTTCGAAAAAAAGGGAGTCATTATTGATAATACGGGCTGTGATCCTTCCAGCTGGAATAATCATGGCTCCATTGAGGAAATAAACGGACAGTGGTATATATTCTATCATCGTTCTTCCCAGAATTCCATTGCTAACAGAAGAATGTGTGCGGAACCTGTTTTTTTCAGGGAAGATGGTACGATTGCGGAGGTGGAGATGACCAGTCAGGGCAGCAGCGCTCCCATAGATGCAGCCGCAAGAATTGATGCATCTATCGCCTGCCGGCTCAGAAAGCCCTTTTATTTTTCAGAAGAACCGCCGATCAGGATTGCCCCGGAACCCGGACATGGAGAGATTATAACCATGACGAAAAAAGAAGACTGGGCGGAGTATAAGTACCTTGATTTTAAAGCCGGAGCTGCCCGGTTTACAGTTTCGGCTTCCAGCCAGAAAAAATGTTATCTGGAGATCATGGTGGAAGAAGGGCGCGTGATTGGAATCTGTACGATTGAAAATACGGGAAGCTTTCATCAGTTCAGGGAGTTTAGCTGTGAACTTACGGAAAAAATTACAGGGGTACATGCAGTATGGCTGAATTTTAAACAGGCAGAGGGAGAATATGGACGGCTCGCAGATGTGGACTGGTTTACATTTGCCTGAACGGGCTGGCCGGCAGAATAAAAAAAGGAAGATCATATAATGACATCAGACAATATTTATAAGTTCCAGGTAGAATACCAGGATGCCCCGTTGGGATTGGATTGTGAAAAACCCAGATTTTCATGGAAAAGAAAGACAAGACGCAGCGGTGCACTGCAGAAGGCTTATCAGCTCACAGTGAAAACAGGGCAAGGTCAGGAAACGGTATGGGATACCGGAAGAGTGGAGTCCGATCAGAGTAATGAAATCTGCTATGGAGGGATGGCCTTGAGACCATGTACACGGTACAAGGTCTGTTTGTGCATATGGAATGAACTGGAACAGGAAGACAGGGCAGAGACTTTTTTTGAAACAGGGCTTATGAACCCTTCTATAGAGGCCTGGGAGGGAGCCCGTTTTATTGGTTCTTCCCGATATTCCATGTGCGCGGCTGTCAGAGGCGTGTTTGCTTTGGAAACGACGATGCGTATGGAGCCGGGAAGCTGGAAAGGCGGTCTTGTTTTTGGGGCCGGAGACAGCAGGCTGCTTGATTCCAGAATGAATGAAATGGGATTAGACGGGGAGCATTATATTTGCTATGAGCTGGATGTAAGCACCATACCCGCCTGGCTCTCCATTTACAGAACAGGGTATGCAAAGACGGATGTGCCGGATATTCCCCTTGCGAAGGTGCAGGTGGTGGACTGGGAGACAAAGTTTCCCGTAATTACGGAAGAGAACCGCTTTGATGCACACCGGTTAAGAATTGAAGTTACCGGTAACTGCGCATATGCATATGTGGACGGTATTCTGGTGGATGCCGTAATACGGGAACAGGCAGGACATCGGATGAAATCGCCGAGGCAGCTTAATCCCCGCAGATTTAATGACTGCATTACATATCCAAGGCTGAATGAAATCGGTTTTTTTGCGGGTTCAGGTGATACGGTGCTGTTTGAAGAGATTACAGTCAGCAATCTCCGCACACCCTGCGCGGTTGTAGTAAGGGAAACGCCGCAAGGCGGCCTTTATGGCGAAAAAAGCATTTATGATGAGAGGCTGGGAATAAAAGAAGGCTGGTTCTGCCTCACGGGGGCACAGGAGACGGGAAGCAGGATTACGGCCAGGCCGGCGGCAGTTTCCTGCCCCATGCTCAGGAGCCGGTTTACGGCAGCCTGCGGGAAAAAGGTGGAAAGCGCCAGACTGTATGCCACGGCAAGAGGGATTTATGAGTGCATGATTAACGGAAGGCCGGTATCGGAGGAATGGTTTGCACCGGGAAATTCCCAATATGATAAGCATTTGATGTATCAGACGATAGATGTGACGGAGCTGGTACATGAGGGAACCAACGGTATCGGGGTGACGCTTTCCTCCGGTTGGTGGAGTGATGCCCAGACATATATACTTCAGAATTATAATTATTATGGTGACAGAGAGTCCTTCCTTGCCAAGCTGGTGATTTCCTACGAAGACGGAAGCCGGGATGTATATACTACGAATACGGATGATTGGACCTGTTATAATAATGGACCGTATGCTTATGCGGGATTTTTCCAGGGGGAGCATCTGGACGGAAGACAGCTTGGCATTTATGAGGAATATTCTCTCCCGGCCTTTGATGACAGTTCATGGGAAAAAACGGAAATTATCCGTCCTGTATTCATAGAAGGGTTCTCTGATCTGCCTGCCGAATTAGGGGATACATGGCCGGATCTGAACGGACAGGAGCCCGCCCTGACAGGCAGCTATCAGGCACCGGTCAGAGAGTATTGCCGGGTCAGGGCAAAATCTATGACGGAGCCGAGAAAAGGGTTATATGTCTATGATCTGGAACAGGAAATTGCGGGAGTACCGATTCTCCGGTTTACGGAAAAGGCAGGTACGGTGATTACCATCCGTTATGGAGAAATGCTTTACCCGGCGCTGGAGGAATACGGCGATATGTGTGGAATGCTTCTGCTTGAGAACTACAGGGATGCATCAAGCACAGATATATATATATGCAGGGGAACCAAGGGAGGGGAAATTTACTGTCCCAAATTTACCTTTCACGGATACCGGTATATTGAAATAAGCGGTATTACAAGTCCTCTGCCGCCTGAAGAGGTGGTGAGCATTCAGCTGTCCTCCATCCGTGAAATGACAGGGAATTTTAATTGTTCTCATCCGCTGCTGAACCGCTTTGTGGAAAATGTAAAGTGGTCACAGTTATGTAATTTCATCAGCATTCCCACGGATTGCCCGCAGCGCAACGAAAGGATGGGATGGGCGGGAGACACCCATGTGTTCTGCCGGACAGCAAATATGAACAGTGATTTGCGGCTTTTCTATTACCGGGTTCTGGAGGCGTTCCGTGATTTACAGAATCAGGGGAAATTTCCGGAAATTGCTCCTGCAGGAGGAGGCTTTGGCGGCATTACCTATGAGAGTGCTCCTGTTTTTATCACATGGGAGCTGTATCAGCAGTACGGAGACATTAAAATTGTGGAGGAAACCTATCCCTCCCTGCAGGGCTTTATGGAGTATATCCGGGGGCAGGGAATGCCGGGGCTTTCTTTTGTGGGACCGCTGGGAGACTGGCTCGCTGTGGAAGAAACGGATATGAATCTTCTTTGGAATGCGTTCTATGGCAGAGACTGTTTGCTGATGAAGGAAATGGCCGGTATTTTGGGGGATAATGACGGCAAGGAATATTATGGAAGGCTCTGGGAAGAGGCTGCTGCATATTGGAACAAGACCTTTATTGATGAGGGTACCGGAAAAACGACAGATGCGGAAGGAAAGTCTGTGGACACACAGTGCTCATATGCGCTTCCAATCTGTTATGGATTGATTCCGGAAAAAAGAATTAAGACCGCAGGAGAGCATCTGGCAAGAAAAGTCCGTGAAAATGGTTATAGAATCAGTACCGGGTTTTTTGGGACAGGCTTGATCAATGAAGCGCTTACAGTTACAGGTCATACGGATTTGGCGTTCCGGCTGATGCTGCAGACAGACTATCCCTCATGGCTGTATCCGGTTACGCAGGGGGCAACCACTATCTGGGAACGGTGGAATTCATTTACCAGAGAAAATGGCTTTGGCGGGAATAATGATATGAACTCCTTTAACCACTATTCTTTGGGAAGTGTGGTATCCTGGCTTTACAGCTGTGTTCTGGGTATCCGCAGAGACGAGAGCCGGCCGGGATTCAAACACTTTTTCCTGATGCCGTGTGCACAGGAGCTTGAATTTGCCAAAGGCGGAATAGAAACGCCCTATGGAAGGATTGAAAGCGGCTGGTCCAGGCAGAATGACAGGATAAGCTTCCATTTTGTCGTTCCCCCCAATACCAGTGCTTCGCTTCGGCTGCCTGCAGACGCGGAGAACATATGGGAAAATGGGGAGCGGCTTCTTCCGGAAGAAGATGGAAGGATTGCAGACTGTTCAAAATTAAATACCTCAGAAGACGGATTATGGTTGGAACTGCCGGCAGGTGATTACAGTTTTGAAGTATTGAAAAACAGGCGGTAAACGGTCAGAATCTGAGATCTGCACGGCTTTTTTCTATGATTTCCCTGCTGGTTAACTATCCGTTTTTACAAAAATACTTTACGTGGGACTCGTTATGGGAAGTGTTAAAGGGTCACTATAAATAAAAATGAAAGAGAGAGGTTTGTCAAATGAATAATTCTATTAAACCGGGCCAGCCCTGGTATGATACCGAAGGGAAACTGATACAGACACATGGAGGTTCCATACTTTGCCATGAGGGAGTATTTTATTGGTATGGAGAAAATAAAGACACGCTGGATTACGAAAAACATATCTGGCATAACGGTGTGCGGTGCTATTCTTCCTCTGATATGTATAACTGGAAGGATGAAGGGATTATCCTTCCTGTGTCCGATGATCTGAAAAATCCCATGCATCCCACCCGTATTATGGACAGGCCTCATATTATTTATAATGAGAGAACAAAAAAATTTGTCATGTGGGTAAAGTTTGCCGGGACTGATACGGATTTTGACGCATGGCAGGTTCAATATATGGGGATTGCCGTATCGGAGGATATGACAAAGCCTTTTAAAATGGTTAAGACAATCCGCCCGCTGGGAATGGAAACAGGGGATTTTGATCTGTACGTGGACCCGCGGGATGGGAAAGGTTATTTTATTGCGGACAGGGTACATACGGAAGTGGTTATTGCAGATCTGACGGATGACTACATGGACGTTACCGGTTATTATTCCTCTCATTTTCCTCATACGGCGCCTCCTCTTGCAAGGGAAGCCCCGGCCTTTTTCAAAAGAAAGGATAAATACTATATACTTTCCTCCGGCACTACGGGATATCATCCAAATCCCACAGAGGCAGCGATGGCGGATCTGATGCATGGCCCGTATCAAGTACTTGGAGAACCTTGTATTAATGATGAAAAGCATACCAGCTTTGACTGTCAGTTCAGCTCCGTGTTCAAACATCCTCAGCGAAAGGATTTATACATTGCCGTTGGGGACAGGTGGATGAATAAAACTGTGAATGTAAATGGAGAAGCTATGGCGGATACAAGAGAAGCAGGTTATATCTGGCTGCCCGTTCAGTTTCATGGGGATGTTCCTTATCTTGTGTGGATGGAGGAGTGGAAGATAGAAGATTATCCTGAAGGCAGAGAAAAAGAATGGTGGGAATAATGGGAAAAATTTATGCAACAAAGAACCCGGAAATGAGTGAACGGGAAAAAAGGAATATGGAAAGGCTGCGTACGCTGGCCTCCCAGGGAATGGTACTCCTGGAAAACGACGGAACCCTCCCGATTACGGATAAAAGGAAAGGAATTGCCCTTTATGGCGTGGGTGCCAGAAAGACCGTGAAGGGGGGAACCGGATCTGGTGATGTTAATTCCAGATATGTCATTCCTGTGGAACAAGGGCTGGAAAATGCAGGTTTTCGTATTACGACGAAAAAATGGCTGGATGAATATGACAGGCTGGCGGAGGAGGCATATCTTGCGTGGGGAAGGAAGGGGGCTGAGGATATCCGTAATGGGGTGTCCCCGCTGATTTACCTCATGGAGAAGTCCTTTAAAACTCCGCAGCCGCAGCCCATTACAGAAGAAGATGTGGTAATGTCGGAAACTGATACTGCGATATATGTTATTTCTCGGAATTCAGGGGAGGGCGCGGATCGTTATAACATTCCCGGTGATTATCAGCTGAGCAGGGAGGAGGAGGAGAATCTGAAATTCCTTACGCAGCGATATGAGAAGGTGGTTGTTGTATTGAATACCGGCGGAATTATGGATACCCGCTTTTTGCGTCAGACACCGGGAATCGGGGCGGTGCTTCTTATGAGCCAGGCCGGCAATATCAGCGGTGACGCGGTTGCAGATATTATTTCCGGAAGGGTGAATCCCTCCGGAAAGCTTTCCGACACCTGGGCGGAAAATTATGAAGATTATCCCTTCAGTGATCAGTTCAGCCATAATGACGGAGATGTGGATGACGCATACTATAATGAAGGAATTTATGTTGGCTACCGGTATTTTGATACCTTTAACATTACGCCTGCATACTGTTTTGGATATGGCCTCTCCTATACCAGGTTTACGATACGGACAGGGAAGCCGGAGTTATGCGGTGAGGATTTGCTTATCCGGGCGGCGGTCAGCAATATCGGCAGCTGTGAAGGCAGGGAAGTGGTTCAGGTTTATTGTTCCGCACCGGGCTCAGCAGGAGATATGCAGGTATACAGAGATACACAAGCGCCGCAATTGTTGGAAAAGCCATATCAGAGGCTGGCTGCTTTTGCAAAAACAGCGGTTCTCAAGCCGGGAGAAGAACAGGAGCTTACCCTCCGTATTCCAATAAGGGAACTGGCTTCTTACTGTGAAAGCAGCGCATCCTGGATTCTGGAGGAAGGCTTCTATTATTTCCGTGTGGGCAATAGCTCCAGACATACTGAAATAGCAGGCGCAGTAAGGTTAAATGGTACTGTTGTAACAGAAAAGGATAAAAATTTATTTCCTTTGGATTGTGAATTGAAGGAGTTAACCTCAAAAGGGATAGAAGCATATTCTTATCCGGGGGAAGAGGGAGAAAAACAAAGAGCCAGGGATAATGCAATTGCAGTGGAACCTGAGGCGATAAAAACAAAGGAAACAGCATACCGGGGGAAACACCGGATATTGGTTCCAAAAGAGAACGGGAAAAAAATTACCGTGGAGGATGTCAGGGAAGGCCGTGAAGAGCTTGAACAGCTGGTGGCATCGCTCACCGTGGAAGAACTGGCCGAGCTGTGCGTTGGAAAGGTAAAGGAAGGCTTTTCAGCCATTGGAAATGCCTGTACAACGGTTCCGGGAGCCGCGGGTGATACGACTGACTCCATGACACAGAGCAGAGGCATCCGTTCCATGATTCTTGCAGACGGGCCTGCAGGGCTGCGTCTGACGAATAAATTCGAAGTAGATGAAGAGGGAAATATCGGCGGAGACGGAGGCTTTGATACGCTTGCCATAATGCGTGAAGCCATGGAAGCTACCATGCCCGGACGCAAACTGGGTGAAAAGACAGAAACCTACTATCAGTACTGTACTGCAATTCCGATTGCCACACTTCTTGCACAAAGCTGGGATATGGAGCTGATAGAGGAATGCGGTTCAATTGTGGGGGAAGAAATGGAGGAATTCGGCATAACACTGTGGCTGGCTCCGGGAATGAATATCCACAGGAATCCCCTTTGCGGAAGAAATTTTGAATATTATTCCGAGGATCCCCTTCTTTCAGGAATGTGCGCTGCGGCCGATACCAAAGGCGTGCAGTCCCATCCGGGCGTGGGAACTACAATTAAGCATTTTGCAACCAACAATCAGGAGGATAACCGCTCTTTTGAAAATAACCATGTTGGAGAAAGGGCGCTGCGTGAAATTTATCTGAAGGGCTTTGAGGTCTGCATTAAAACAGCACGGCCAATGTCCATCATGACCTCTTACAATCTTTTGAACGGCGTACACACGGCAAACAGATATGACATGCTTACCTCGGCAGCCAGAGATGAATGGGGATTTGACGGGATTGTGATGACGGATTGGGGAACGACAGGCAGTATGTCGCTGTTTAATACACAGCCGAAATATCCTTCCTCTTCGGCGGCGATGTGCATCCAGGCCGGAAATGACTTAATTATGCCCGGGACAAAAGAAGATATTGAGGAGATTGTAAAAGCCGTAAGGGAAGGCGGTATCCATGCTGAGGGGCTTAGGAACGGATCCTTAAGCCTGGGTGATTTACAGTTCTGTGCAGGCAATATTTTGAGGCTTTGCATGCAGACTTCCTGCTATGAAGGCGCAAAGCCTTACACATTGACAGAAAAGTGATAGAGATCTGATTTCCTGCAAAGTATTTATAATCTGTTGTTATGAGTCAGCGCCGACGTTTAATATACGTCGGCGCTGACTTATTGTATATGTGGGATTTCCTGGCTGCTGCCCGGCATTTTGCAGCTCTTTTCTTATTTTTCATTCCGGGATGGCATTCCGCCGTCCTGTATTTCCTCTATTTTCTTCATAAACTGCGCAGCAGCCTTCGTAAAAATCTGATATTTTTTCCAGACAAGGCTCATTTCTATCTCAATGTTCGGCTGGAGCGGCCGGAAGCACAGGGAGCTGTCGTCCGTAAGGTTTATAATTTTATCAAAGCCGATGGCATATCCCAGGCCTTCGTCCACAAGCAGGGAGGCATTGAAGAGCAGGTTATAGGTGGCGACGATATTTAATTTTGACATATCACGCTTCATCCAGGCGCTCAGCTCTTTTCCCTGGTTTCTCTGATGGGAGACAATCAGGGGCTTGTCCCACAGATCCTCTGGTGCTATGGTTTCCTTTTGGGCGAGTGGGGAATCGCGGTGCATTAATACGCCCCAGATGTCCTTTGTGGGCATTTTCAGGGAGTTGTATTTGGCCTGATCAACCTGGCCGAATATAATGCCGAAATCTATAAGGCCCTTATCCAGCTGCTCCACCACAAATTCCGCATTGCCGCTGGAGATGTGGTAATGGATTCCCGGATAGATGTCCTGCAGTTCCTTTGCCGCCTTTGCGAGCAGCCTGATGGCATCCGTTTCTCCGGTGCCGATATAAATATCTCCCATAATGATGCTGTCTGAAAGTGTGATTTCACTTTCGGTTTTTCTGACCAGCTCAAGAATCTCCTCCGCACGCTTTTTAAGAAGCATTCCTTCTTCGGTCAGGGTTATCTTTCTGGAGCCCTTGGTTCCGCGGATTAAAAGCTGTTTGCCCAGCTCCTCCTCCATATTTTTAATCTGGGTGGAAAGCGTGGGCTGGGACAGATGCAGTGATTCCGCTGCCCGGAGGATGCTTTGTTCTCTGGCCACGGCAAGGAAATATTGAAGTACGCGTAATTCCATGGGAAGGCCTCCTTATTTTCATAGTTAAGGTGTTTTTTTGACATGGTTATTTGATGTTATACATCCGGTATAGGTTCCAGTATACCATAAAATTCACTAGGTTTTAACTATAGAAAAGCATTATAATTAAGTATTTGCTAATTACCTGATTGAAAAATATAATTTAAATGTACCTTTACTATAAGACCTGCAATCCACGGAATCAAGTCCGGAAATGCCTTGATTTACTGGTATTGCATAGGAAGGGAGAACGATGAAACGAAGATATACTGTTTTCAGTCTTGCTGTAATTATTATGCTTGTCTGTGCGGCCGGATGTGGAGTACCTGGTGAGAAGGACTTCCAGCCTGCGGTAGAACAGGACAATCAGGAACAAAACAATCCGGAACAGAGATGTCTTGAACAGCGGACAGAAGAAGCAACGGATGCCATGGAAGAAAGCGCTGCGGAAAAAGCTGCGGAAGAAAAGGAGCCTGAAGTGATGAAAATTAAAGTGACCTCAGAAGAATATGAAATCGTGTATGAACTGAACCGGAGCCGGGCGGCCAAAGAGCTGTACGCCCAGCTTCCATTGACTCTGGAGGTAAAAGATTTCAGCACAAATGAAAAGACATTTTATCCACCGGAGGCGCTGGATGTCAGCGATGCCCCGCCGGCCAATGCCGGAAAGGGAACCTTAGCCTATTATTCCCCCTGGGAAGATGTGGTGATGTTTTACGATCATTTCGGAGAAGGCAGCAGTCTGTATGAGCTGGGGGAAGCGGTTTCAGGGACAGAGGATATTGAAAAGCTGGCAGGGACAATTACGGTTGCGGTTTTTGAGAAATTAGCGCCAATTCAACAGGATGGGAAAAACAGAAGCAGTGCGCATTAAGCTGAGAGGAGAAGAAGTATGATAAAAAAGAGCATAATAAAAAATTGTAAGCTGAATAATGGAGTTGAAATGCCGATGGAAGGATATGGTGTATTTCAGGTGACGGATCCTGCCATATGTGAGCAGGCCGTCCTGGAGGCTATTGAAACCGGATACCGCCTGATCGATACCGCCAGCTCCTACCAAAATGAGACGGCTGTGGGCAGGGCAATCCGCAGCTCCGGAGTCCCCCGTGAAGAACTGTTTATCACGACAAAAGCCTATATCCAGCAGATGGGGTATGAGAAAACCATGCGGGCCTTTGAGGAATCGCTGGATAAGCTGGGCCTTGACTATCTGGATCTGTATCTTATCCATATGCCGTTCGGCGACTACTATGGTTCATGGCGCGCCATGGAGGAACTGTACAGGGCGGGCAGGGTCAGAGCTATAGGCGTATGTAATTTTCTGCCGGATCGTCTGCTGGATTTATGCTTTAATGCAAAGGTTATCCCGCAGATCAATCAGATAGAGCGTCATCCACATTATCAGCGGGAGGAAGAGCTGAAGCTTATGGAGGAATTCGGCATACAGCCGG
This sequence comes from Clostridium sp. KLE 1755, assembly GCF_000466465.2. Classification (NCBI taxonomy): domain Bacteria; kingdom Bacillati; phylum Bacillota; class Clostridia; order Eubacteriales; family Clostridiaceae; genus Clostridium; species Clostridium sp. KLE 1755. Next base: position 65,011 of record NZ_KE992668.1, on the reverse strand, counting down.
AAGGATGGGCGCCTTTTGCGGAGGGACTGAAAGGAATGTTTACAGAACCTGTTCTCGCGGAAATCGGGGCGAAGCATGGGAAAACACCGGCTCAGGTTATTTTGCGCTGGGATGTGCAGCGCGGTGTTGCCGTGATACCCAAGTCTGTCCATAAGGAGCGGATGGCTGAAAATTTGGCAATATGGGATTTTGAGCTGGATACGGAGGATATGGCGAGGATCGCCTCATTGGATCAGGGTTGCCCGTCCATGCTTGACACCAGTGAAGTCAGTGAAGTCAGGCGGGTGTATGATTATCTGAAAAATCGGGTGTTGACGAGTTTATAGACTTCGGCCCGGATAAAGCAATGCTTTTAAAACATGGCCGGAGATATATTTTAAGCATTAGACTTGACTAACACAAATCGTTACAATGGAGGTGTTTCATGAAAAGCCCCTCTGTTTCTAAGATTTGGAAGGAATTGCCGCCATCTGATATCAGTGGGGGGAACTGACAGAAGGAGAGAATAAGATATGACAAAGGGAAGAATGGTAATTTTTTTGACACTGTTAATAATAACGTTGGGAATTACTGCCTGCGGGAACAGAACAGAAGGTCCGGACGGCAGTACAGGCGACAGTGCGGATACACAGGCTGCGCAGACAGGGCAAATCGGACAGACGGAACAGAGCACACAGACGGAACAGAACACCCAGACGGAGCAGGACGCGCAGACGGAACAGAACACCCAGACGGAGCAAGACGCGCAACCGGAACAGACCGAGCGGTCGGAACAAGCCGAGCAGGCACAACAAGCAGATCCAATGTCTTCAAATCCAGCTCTTGCCGCGGAAAGTGAAGCGTCCGGAAAGGCGCTGATAGTTTATTTTTCCTGGTCTGGCAATACGGAAAAAGTGGCGTTTGGGATTCAGGCGCAGACAGGGGCGGACATATTTGAGATAGTGCCGCAGGAGGCGTACACGGAGGATTATGACTCACTTCTGGGCATTGCACAGGAGGAACAGAAAAACGATGCCCGTCCTGCAATATCAGATACGGTGGAAAACATGGAGGGCTATGACTTGATCTATGTGGGTTACCCCAACTGGTGGGGCGACATGCCTATGATACTCTACAGCTTTTTTGATGAATACGATCTTTCCGGGAAAACCATCGCGCCCTTCTGCACCAGCGGAGGAAGCGGTTTGTCTGACACCGTCCGCACGATAAAAACGCTGGAGCCGGATGCATTAGTGCTGGACGGCCTGCATATCGGAAGTTCTGAAGCGGCCGATCCGGAAAGCGCAGTGAAAGAATGGCTGGATAACCTGGGACTGGCGGAGTAGGAGCGCAGCTTGGAGCATGATACAGAAAGCAAAGATCAAAATTGTGACGGATATCCTGATGACAGCCGCAATGCTGTTCCTGATGGGGTATCAGTTTTGGGGGGAAATAGCCCATGAGTGGGCGGGAGCAGGGATTTTCCTGCTGTTTATCACACATCACGTCCTCAATGCCAGTTGGTACAGGGGACTTGTAAAGTGGAAATATACCCTTACGCGCATTCTTATGATTGCAATTAACTTCCTGCTCCTTGCGGCAATGTTGGCTCTGATGTACAGCAGTTTCGTGCTGTCGCGCCATGTATTTGCTTTCCTGCCCGCCGCAGGGGGGATGGCGCTGGCCAGAAGGCTCCACATCCTGGGCGCCTTCTGGGGATTTATTCTTATGAGCCTGCATCTGGGGCTTCACTGGGGGATGCTTACCGGCTTCCTTCGCAAAAAAATGATTTCATCCTGGGCATTCCGGCGATATCCTGTTATTTTGAAGGCGTCAGTGTGGACGGCGGGAAGCTTGATTGCAGCCTGCGGATTGTATGTTTTTTGGAAGAGGGATTTTATAAGTTATCTTTTCTTAAGATCGGAATTTGTATTTATGGATTATGAGGAGCCGGTGGTTTTGTTCTATCTGGATCATCTGGCGTTGATGGGTTTCTTTGTTTTTATTTCTGACAAAGCCTTCAGACTTGCCGACAGAATGAACGGACGGAAACGGGCCGGAACCTCCCTTTCCAACGATTAATTGATGTTTATCGCAGTTAACCCTGCAATATATTAGGAGGTATTATATGAAACGGATTGAAAATCAAACCTTTGATCAGGAGCGGGCGCTTTATGGAAGCGAGGATGTATTTGTAAAGAACTGTACCTTTGATGGACCGGCAGATGGAGAAAGCGCTTTTAAGGAGTGCCGCAATATTCAGGTGGAAAACTGTTTTTGGAATCTGCGCTATCCGTTCTGGCATGATCATGGCCTGAAGATCAGGGCTTCTGAGCTGACCGGGCTTTGCAGGGCGGCCCTGTGGTATTCCGATTCGATTGAGATTTCGGACACAAGGCTGCATGGAATCAAGGCGCTAAGGGAATGCAGTGACGTATTGATAGAAAACTGTGACATTGTTTCACAGGAATTCGGCTGGTCGGTAAAAAATATTACCATGCGAAAAAGCCAAGTGGAAAGCGAATATTTTATGATGCGTTCAGAAAATCTGGATTTTTCAGAGGTGGGGCTGAATGGGAAATATTCCTTCCAGTATATCCGCAATGCGGTTTTTGATAACTGTACCTTTGATACCAAGGATGCCTTCTGGCACGCTGAAAATGTGACCGTTAAGAACAGCACCATCAAAGGGGAATACCTGGCCTGGTATTCAGACGGGCTGACCCTGATTAACTGCCGGATTATCGGCACACAGCCCCTGTGCTACTGCAAAAACCTGAAATTAATCGACTGTGAAATGGAGGGCACGGATCTTGCCTTTGAAAAATCAGAGGTGCAGGCCGATATCCTGACGCCGGTGGTGAGCATTAAAAATCCGCTTTCCGGCAGCATCCGTGTTCCAGCAGCCGGTGAAATCATATTGGACGACCCGGAAGCAAAGGGCGAAATCCTCATCTGTGATGAGGCTCCCGGGAAATACGGAAAAACGTTCTGCGCCTGAGAAAAACAGGAGAACCCCGTTCTTTTTTATGCAGGAAATATAAGAAAGTCGTAAAAAAGGAAAAGCCGTGAGGTGTGGCATGGATTTTTTATCAAGGGAAGCTGTTGTACAAAACCTGAAGGATGCAGGCTGCTGTGCTGCTGTCATAGATGCTTTTATGGCCTGTTATGACGAAAAACAGGAGGAGAAGGAGCTGGCGCTGCTGGAAAAGCACAGGGCTTGTCTCCTGGAACGGGTACATAAGGAGGAAGGCAGGATATCCTGTCTGGATTACCTGATTTACCAGATTAAGAAACAATAACCGGCCAAATCGGTGTAGATGACGGAACCCTGAAATAGAAAAGGGATACGATGGCGGCACCTGTCCCACAGGAAAAGGAGAACAATTATGAAATATGATTTTGACACGGTGAGGAAACGAAAGGATACGGATTCTCTGAAAAGGAATGCGTCGGGAAATGGCCTGTCCATGTGCACGGCGGATATGTTTTTTAATACGGCGCCGGAAGTGCGCAGCGCTATGGAAGGCCTGGCGGCACAGGGGATATTTGGGGAACAGCCGGTTACGGAGGAATGGCGCCTGGCCTATACCGGCTGGTGGAAGGAACGGTACGGCTTCCTCATGGATAAAGACTGGTTTGTTTTCTGTACGGGAATTATCCCTACGATTTCCAGCATTATCAGGAAGCTTACAACGCCGGGGGAACAGGTGCTGCTCCTGACGCCGGCTGACGATTGCCTTTTTGCCGCCATTACGGATAACGGCCGGCAGGTGCTGGAAAGCCCGCTGAAATACGATGGGGAAAGGTATCGTGTGGACTTCCGGGATTTGGAACGCAAGCTGTCGGATCCGCAGACAACGCTTATGATATTAGGTAATCCGCATGCTCCGGCGGGTATCCTCTGGGATCGGGAAACGCTGGCCGCGGTTGGTGCGCTTTGCGCAAAATATCATGTAACCGTAATTGCAGAGGAAGGCGGCTGCGACTTAACAGCTCCCGGCCGCAGCTATATCCCCTTTGCCTCTGTTTCTGAAGACTGCCGGAAAAACAGCATTACCTGCATTTCTCCGGCAAAGGCCTTCCAGCTTGCAGGGCTGCAGACGGCTGCCGCCGTGGTGCCGGATGAAATGCTCCGCCATAAGGTAATCCGGGGCCTGAAGACGGACGCCGCCGCAAGCCCGAATGCTTTTGCGGCAGCGGCAGCCATCGCCGCTTATACCAAGGGGGCCTCCTGGCTGGATGCACTCAGGGATTATCTTGCGGAAAACTGGCAGACAGCCATGGAATTTATGAAAAAGGAAGCGCTGCAGATAAGGGCGTACCCTTCCGATGCCGGTTACTTCCTGTGGCTGGACTGCAGGGATATGGCGGGAGGCGCAGCGGAAATGGCCCGGTTTATCCGTGAAAATACCGGGCTGTGTCTTTTCCCGGGAAACCGCTGCGGCGGTAACGCGCGTGATTTCCTTCAGATGAATATTGCCTGCCCGCTTCCCCTGCTGCAGGATGGGCTGGCCCGGCTCAGAGACGGCGCGGCAGCTTATGAGGAATATGTTATCAACCGCTGTTGAAGGCGGCGGGAAGGACAGATCGCCCAGACATCCCGAAAGGACTTCATCCGCCGCTGTCCTGAAACGATATTCCGGTATAAGCATATTTATTATTTTCCCGGCGCTGTCATTCATCCCGCCCATCTGATATAATGAAAAAATGAAGCAGCAACAGCATTTTTTTCTGCCTCATAATACCGCAGTTAAATTCGGAAAGCAGAGGGAAAATGAATGAAGCCGAATATTATTGTTTTTATGACGGACCATCAGCGCGGAGACACCATTTTAGAAGGATCCCCGGTAAAAACACCGAACCTGGATCGGTTCAGGAAGCAGTCGGTAACGTTCCGGGAGGCCTACTGCCCGGCGCCTCACTGCTGCCCCAGCAGAGCTACCTTTTTTTCAGGCCTGTACCCTTCGGAGCATGGTGTATGGAATAATGTGAATGTGGGTAACGCTTTGTCCACGGGACTGTTTGAGGGAGTGAAGCTGTTTCCGCAGGACTTGACGGAGAATGGCTATGCGGCTTATCTGTCCGGCAAATGGCATGTAAGCGCGGAACAGGGGCCGGAGGAGTTCGGACTGCAAAGGCTGTATCACGGCCAGACATATGCGAAGCTGCCGGACGGGCCGGATACGCGGGAATGGGATGCGTATTTGCAGGAGAGGGAAAATATGGATTACGGCGGGGAGACGAGGGAAGAAGGCGGCATTATCCGCCCGGGGTATCCCCATTTTACCTTGTATGGACAGACGGAGCATCCCTTTGATGATGACAGAGTGGTGGATGAGGCGGTGCAAAAGCTGCCGGAGCTGTATGGGGCAGGAAAGCCGTTTTTCCTGTTTGCCGGCCCTCTTGGCCCGCATGATCCATATTTTGTGCCGTAGCGCTTTCTGGATATGTATGATCCACAGGAGCTGGAACTTCCGGAGAGCTTCGCAGATACCATGGAGGATAAGCCCGCCCTGTACCGCCGGACACGGGAACGGTTCGGCCAGCTGACGGAAAGGGAGCAGCGGGAATGCCTCCGCCATTTTTATGCGTTCTGCACCTATGAGGACTGGCTGTTCGGAAAGCTTCTGCATGCGGTGGAGGAGTTGGGAAGGATGGAGGATACGGTGATTCTGTACCTGTCGGATCACGGAGATTATGTGGGTGCGCACGGCCTTTGGACAAAGGGGCTGCCCTGTTTTAAGGAGGCATATCATATCTGTGCCATGATTGGCGGCGCAGGCATCAGTGAACCGGGGAGAACGGAGGACTGCATGGTATCCCTTGCCGACTTTGCGCCGACCATTCTTGAAATGGCCGGGATCCCTGCGGGCAGAAGCTTCAGCGGCAGCTCCCTGGTGCCGTTCCTGAAGGGGGAGAGCACTCCTGCATGGAGGCAGGAGTGCTGCACCCAGACCAATGGAAATGAGGTTTATGGCATCCAGCGGGCGGTGTGGAACCGTAAATGGAAGTATGTATTCAATACGTTTGACTATGACGAGTTGTACGATTTGGAAGCGGATCCCCATGAAATGCATAATCTTCTGCAGGGCAGAGGATTGACGGAGGACAGCCCCTTCAGGGACATCGTAAAGGAGATGTGCTATAAGCTGTGGAGCTTTGCAAGGGAACACAAGGATACCTGTGTAAACCCTTATGTCACCACAGCCTTTGCGCCGTTCGGGCCGGGAATCCTGCTGCGGTAACCCGCCGGGCCTCATCCCTCCTCCCTGCTCCATACTACAGGCGGAGTTAAATAATTTGTTCAGCGATATTCACTGCCTGTAAATCCAGAATTTTTTCAAAAATGTCACCGACTGCTTTATAACCCGCGGGATTGCCGGCATAACCGAGAGGCACCGATTCCCTGGTAGCATCGCCGCCCTGCAGCCACTTCTGCAGCCCTTCCTGGTCAAGCGATGTGGAGGCCAGCCTTTCCGCTGTATTCAAATCAACCAGTTCCGGACAGAAATAATTCATGGCGGCAGTCTCAAATGCGCCGGCATGGATATCCAGGAGGCCGCGTTCCGAAGCGTCCTCCTCTTCGAACCATTCCATGGGGTATTCCGGATTGGCTACCAGTAAAAAGTCTTCATTCCCCTGCCAGCCAAACAGAGGCAAATCCATTTCATTCAGTACAAGCCTGGCTGAAAGCTCCAGTTTTTCATTTACTTCTTTTATGGTATCCACGATAGCGCCTACATGATAAGAATCCCCATGATAATTGAAACAATAGACATCATGAAAAGAAAAATCCCGGACATTTTCAAAGATTTCGAACAGAACCTGTTTCATGGTCTGCGGACGCAGCGAAAAGGTGCCGGGGAAATTATGGGTGCAATGATTTACCCCCCAGTAGTAGGGCGGCAGGATGACACTTTTTTTCCCCATGCTTTCCAGCTTATCCCTGACGATTCTGCACATTCCATAGCTCCAGTAAATATCGGCTCCCAGAGGAAGGTGCGGCCCGTGTTCCTCGATAACTCCCAGGGGGAAGAGTGCGGGTATCTTCCGGCCTCCCAGCTTTTGGACCTCCTGCCAGTTTTCTTCGGCTAACGTCTCCTGTAAGATTGATTGAAACATATATGGCGCCTCCTTATACATTTTGGTCTGACTATTTTACCACGGGGAATGGTTTTATCCAAGGCATCCGTCATGAAAGGATACCGTTATTGTAACGAAACGGAGTTTGAAGGGAAAGGCTCCTCCTGTATAATTAATGGTAAATAATAACAGCCTGATAAGTTTCTCCATACGTATTGGAGAAAACCAGGCGGTATGATAGAATATAACCTGCGCCGTCTGCGTTTTAATACAATGAAAAGGAGAGAAGCGATGGACGCCTTATTGATAAAATCCATCATATTTTCACAGGAGCCGGATACCCCGGAGACGGAGGGCAGCTCCAACGCCGTCATGGTACCGGATCCGGATTCGGAATATGGCTATAAAGTAGAGGAGGCGCCGTCTACCTGGAGGGAGCTGACGGAGGAGGAATTCATTGCGGAAAACAGTTCCGCGAATGCCATAGAGACGATGGAGCTTTCCAGCAAGTTTCCGTTCCTGTTTGCGCTTACTGCCAGTATCTGCCTGGTATACCTGCTGAACCGGTTCCTGAAATCAGGGGCGGGCCGTATGAAGTGGCTGGGCAATATCCTTCTGACGGCGGTCTTTTTTGCATTATTCCAGTATCATTGGTGGATCCGTCTGCCGCGCAGCGTTTACTATTTATTTCCTGTGCTGGAGGTGGTTCTTTTGCTGACGGTTATCAGTCTGGTCTCCCGAAAAAGCTTCAGTAAAAAAATTTATATTGCAGTCACCTTTCAGGCTGTTTTCGGCCTGTGCGAAGTGCTGCGCAGCTATGGGGAGCTGTTTTTGGAACGGCTGGGCGGCTATCTGGGAATCGCCTCGAACGCGGAGTCGTTTCTTTTATATTCCTATATGGCGGATCCGGCGGACGCTTACCCCTATGCATCACTGAACATCAGGGTTTACCTCGACTGGGAGGCCTGCCTGATGCTTGTCCTGTCCTGTGCGGTAATGATTCTTTCGGTCAGGAAACTGGCGCGGGGAGGGCATCGGAATATGGAGGAAATCCCCCGCAGCGAGCTGTATTTTCTTTTGACGCCGGCCTTTGCTGCAATCGTGTATTCCGTCTTTACCGGGGTGGCCCGGCTGCTGCTGAGAAATACTGTTTTTGTCAATTGGGCCACCTGGGACAGCCCGGTCCAAAGCATGACCCTGTACCTTATGATCCCCTCCCTTGCCGTCGCCTCCCTTGTGTGTATCCTGTACGCCTATACCATATATCAAAAGCTCATCACCTATATGGAGGAAAAGCAGAGGGCGGTGATCCTGGCAAACCAGGTGGAGCAGATGCAGGGGCATATCCGGGAGATCGAACAGCTTTACACCGGCATCCGATCCATGCGGCATGATATGCAGAATTACCTCTTCGATATCAAGAGCCTCCTGGCGGCCCGGGGAATTGACGTGGAGGAAAAAGGCAGCGAGCTGGCCGGTTATTTCTCCGGAATCGGCAATTCGCTGGACGCGCTGAACTATTCCATACATACGGGGCATCCTGTGACCGATGTGGTGCTTAATGGAAAAGCCGGACGGGCCAGGGAGCGGGGCATCCGCTTCGACAGTGGCTTCCGTTTCCCGTCAGACTTTGGCATCGATGCCTTTGATCTGAGCATCATCCTGAACAACAGCCTGGACAATGCGCTGGAGGCCTGTGAGCTGCTGCTGGAGCAGACGCCTGAAGCCGGAGCGTATATAGAGGTTACCTCCTGCTGCAAAGACAATATGTTCCTGATGGAGGTGGAAAACAGCTGTGACGGCGTCCTTCTGGAAGCTGAGAGCACAGCAGCCCCGCTTACCCGCAAAAAGGACACCGCCCGGCATGGGCTTGGATTCCAGAATATTCTGCGCTGTTCGGAAAAATATTTCGGAAGCGCAAAATATTCCTGCAGCGGGCAGACATTTCATCTTACCGTTATGCTGCAAAAGGCCGAAAACAATCCTGCTGCCGATTGATTTCCGGGAGCAGGATTGTTTTCGGCTAATTTGCAGATCAGCCCAGCCCCTTGCCTTCCTCCAGGGGAGTAATTGATTTCAATGCGTATTTTTCGGTCGTGTCTTCAAAGAACCTGACTTTTCCGGCCAGTGAGTCCACGCCAATCAGCAGGGCGCGCCCTCCGCTGCGGCGGATTACAACGGAAATGGTGTCCGACGAGGTAGTGGCGCTGCCAAGGATTTCCAGGCTGCCTTCCTCCGCCAGATCATGGGAAACCACGAAATCCTTCGCCAGCTCCTTTGCCGAATCCGCATTGACGGGCTTCTCGCTGCCTGCCCAGTCCACATAGCTTAAATGCATGCCTTTTATCATGCCTTCTTCTGTAAAAGCCACATCATACATGGGCTTTGTCTTAATGTTCTCCATATCGATCTCGGCGTCGGCGGAAATTTCGCCTAAATTAAGCTCGTCGGGAAGAAAGGTTACGGCCGTCTGCGCCTCGGCGTCAAATTCAGGCATTGCCTCCATGTGCTGCACACTGACGGAATAGCCGGCAGTATCGGACATATCCACATCAAAATAGCTGAGCAGCGCCTCTTTTGCCAGATTGATAAAAAGCTCCTCCGGTTCAGCCTGCCTGGTTTCCGCATTATTTCCGGCTGTTTCAGCAGGGGTCTGTACCGGGACGACGGCAGAGAGGGGCTGGTTTTGCATTTCCTGGGCGCTGACGCTTCCGCAGGCCGGCAGGCTGAGCGCCAGAACTCCTGTACAAAGTAATCCCATCATTTTTTTCATGCTTTTCTGTTTTCTCATATTGAGTCTCCTTTTCCTGTGTTTTTTACCTGTTTGGTATGATGCTATCTTAAACAGGAAATGTTTCATGTTTGTAACACGGGAAAATAATTTTTATTCTGGTGCCTTCCCCTGCCCGGCTTGTCAGTTCCAGCTTTGCGTGATGGATTTTTACGATATCGGCGCAGATGGATAAGCCAAGCCCCACGCCGTTATTTTTCCGGCTCCTTGTTTTATCCACCATATAAAAGGTTTCAAATACCCTGGACTGTTCCTCCTCCGGGATCCCCTTTCCCTGATCCTCAATTTCCATAATCGCGCAGGCTTCTTCCTTCTGGACAGAAATCCGGACGGCGCCGCCCGCGGCGGAGGCCTTTCTTGCATTATCCGCCAGATTCCCGATGAGGTTTAGCAGGAGATCCTTTTCCCCAGGGATAACAACAGGCTCATCCGGCATTTCCAGCACCAGATCCATCTGCGCCTGCAGGATGGACGGCGTCAGGAGAGCTTCCGCCTCCGCCAGCACCTCCCTCAAATCACATGGGACAAGCGCAAAGCTGTGCCGTTCCAGAAAAACAAGCTGGAGCATCGTTTCGGATAATTTTTCAATCCGTTTTCCCTGTTTAAAAATCCGCTCGCCCAGCTCCTTGCAGGCCGCGCCGTCATCCTCTGAGGTACGCAGCAAATCCGCATAGCCGATAACGGCAGTGAGAGGGGTTCTCAGCTCATGGGAAAAATTATCGATAAACCGCCGCTGTTCCTCCGCCGTCTTTTCCAGGGCCGCTATTTTTTCCTCAATGATCCGCGCCATTTCGTTATAGCGCATGGCCAGCTCACTGATTTCATCCTTTCCCCGCACCACAACATGCGCCGTATAATTGCCGCCGCCCATTTTTCTGATGGAATCTGTAAGAAGACGGAGCGGCTTTGTCAAATAGCCGGATATTGCGTACATACCGGCAGACAGAACGATTACGGACAGCAGAAAAAGATTGAAAAAGTAACGGTATTGCCGGCTGCGTTCCTGCACAAAAGCGGTAATATCCATGAAAACGGTATTCCTGTAGACATGGTTCTGAAAGGAAAATTTGCCGGTCAGGCGGAGATAGCTTTTTTCGCCGTATTCCAGGACCGTATACTGTGGGGCATAGGTTACCTCCTGCATGGCCATCATGGGAAGCTCCGAATCCAGATTGCTGTACACGGGCAGGACGCCGTCCTGTGCATATTCCGCAAGCTGGTAACAGACGCCCTGGGTTCCTGAACGGTTTTCCATATATTCCTTGATGTATTGGTTGAGCTTTCCCAGCCCCCGTTTTGAATCACGTATGCTGCTGATATAAACGTACCAGTTCAGGCCATCTGAAACGCTTTTTTGTTCCTCCGCCAGCTGCGTTAAATTGATTTGGAACACTTCCTTTGCATTCTTTTCGATGAGCAGAATACCCGTCCCCAGAAAAATAAAAACGGAAAAAAGAAGCGGCCACAGACAGAATTTTTGCCATAGCTTCACGTTTCCGGCACCTCCAGCCTGTAGCCAACCCCTCTGACAGATATAATAGAATCCTCCAGCCCCGTCTTTTTTTTCAGCCGCTGTACATGGATATCCACGGTCCGGCTGTCCGGGTCGAATTCCCCCTCCCATACCTCTTCATAAATGCGCTCCCTGTAAAGGGCAATATTCCTGTTCCTGAGAAACAACAGAAGAAGCTCATATTCCTTTGCGGTAAGCTCCACCGGCTGACCGTTTTTCCTTACGGTTCTTGACAGGGTATCAACCTCTATCCCGGCCGCTGAAATCTTATCCTGCAGCTTATGGCAGCGTCTCAGGACCGCCTCCACACGGACCGTCAGCTCGGCCAACTCGAAGGGCTTGGTGATATAGTCGTCCGCGCCCAGCCGAAAACCCTTCACCTTGTCCTCCAGCCGGGTCCTGGCCGTAATAAAAATAACGGGAATCCCAAAATCCTTTATGTACCTCATTAATTCATACCCGTCCGCCCCTGGCAGCATGATGTCAAGGAGGATTAAATCGTACCGGTGTTCCTCCAGAAGTTCGGCGGCCTCAAGGCCGTCATAAGCGCACAGGCACTGGTATCCCGCCCTGGCAAGCCCCCGTGAAATGACATCCGCAATCATTTCCTCATCCTCAACTATCAGAATTCTCATTTCCTTTTACTCCCTGCTGTACTTTTCAGCCGCCTTATTTTTATTTTTTTATTCCGGCTTTTCAGTAAGGCAAACAGCGCCTCCACTCCGTCCGGCCCTAACTGATCCTTGAAAACAGGGACAAACCATGTCTTCGTCTGCACGGCTAAAATATCCTCGGTTTCAATTACCTTTATCAAATGCTGATACAGTATTTTCCCTTCCGCATGGTTCGTGAAATTAATAAGGGCAATGCCTTCCTCATCGAACCAGGTGGTACACTGAAAAGCAGACGCACCGTTCAACAGCTGCATATTCTTTAAATTATGATGAACCGTAATCCTTTTAAATAAAACCATCTGATAAAGCAGCAGAATGAGGCCCACTATAAAATAAATGACTGCCAGGACATGTACTTTCAGAAGTATAAAAACAGTGCCGCCTGCCAGATAGACCAGCGTCGCAACCTTTTCTGTCCTGCTAATCCCATATTTTGCAATTCCCCGCAATATATGCTCATCAAGTATGCCGTTTGTTTTAAACCATTCCATTTTTATCCCCCTGCATATCGCAGATTTATCTGCGATACTGCGTTAATCAGCAGCTTGAAATTTATATTAAATATACCATAGGTAACGGAAGGATTTTCTTCCTTTTCATTACATTTCCATATGCGATTCATTACATATTCTTTGCGCCCTGGTCAGGATTATGGTAAAATCGTAGCAATTTGTAACTATCCAATCAGGCCTTCACTTTTGCCGCCCAGACCGGAAAAAGTGATTCAGAGGTGCAAAAAACCATTGCTGAAGGCGGTTTTTACTGAATTTTTGCAGCGATATGGTAAAAAAAGGAACGGTTACACAGTCTGAACAAGGGAACAGGAGAATGATTATGCTGCGGATTGCTATTTGTGATGATGATCCCCATATGCTGTCCAGCCTCGCTGCTTTATGTAAGAAAATCCTGCCGGAAGCGGAGGTTACGGAGTATAAAAGCGGTGTGGAGCTGTTAAGCGGTAACGGAGGTTTTGAAATTATATTGATGGATGTGCGGATGGAGGAAATGGATGGCTTAGATGTGATCAAACGGCTGCAAAGCAGGGAGCGGGAAAAATCTCCCGTCCGGCCTTCCGTGATTTTCATTACGGCCTATGATGATTATGTATTTGAAGCGCTGGATTTATTTCCCTTCCATTATCTGCTGAAGCCTCTGGATGAGGAAAAATTCGCAAAGGTCCTGAAGCTTGCAGCAGAAAAATATACGAAACAGGAAAAAGAGGAAGCTATCCTTTTCCATACAAAAAATAATCATCTGCGCCTTTATCCCAGTGATATTTATTTCGTGGAGAGCAACCTGAGAAAGGTCATTATTAATATGGAAAATGAGCATTTTGAAATCTATTACACGATGGCGGAGCTGGAAAAGCTACTGGGAAGCGCTTTTTTCCGCTGCCACAGGGGATACCTGGTAAACCTGGATAAAATCAGGAGCTACGACAGAGAATCAATTAAGCTTACCAATGGCAGCAGCCTGATTCTATCCAAAACGAAATATGCGGAATTTGTTGATGCTTATATGCATTATCTTGCGCTGGAGGAAGGATGAGGGGGTAGCTTATGTCAGGCGGTACTCCTCCCGGAGAACCGCATAATAAAGGTCGTCAAAGAACGCGCCGTCCTGGTAGATTGCCTTTACAAACCGGCCCTCCCGGCGCATCCCCAGCTTTTCCATGACACGCCAGGAGCCTGTATTGGTTTCCAGGGCGCTGGCGCAGATACGGTTGATGTCCAGGGTGCAAAAAGCGTAGTCGCAAAGCTGTTTTGCGGCGCGGGTGGCGATTCCCTGTCCCCAGTACTGCTTTCCAAGCCAGTACCCCAGCTCTACAGACTTCTGCCCGCGCCACGGGAGATAGAAGTAGACGATGCCTGCCGGGTGGCCTTTGATTTGTTTTGCGGACATTTCTGTAACCTTTTTGTTTTACAATAATTCCATCAACAGGCGATGGCCCTGCAGGAGGTATTGCAGGGCCTGAAAATGTCCTGATTACAGAATGATGGAGGTAAAACATATGATCCGGCCTTTTGAAAACAATACCGAAGCCTTTGTAAAACGGCTGGCAAAGCGCAGCATGCAAAGTGAAAGACGCCGCAACGCCATGGTGGTGATATCGGTTGCCCTGGCGGCTTTTCTTATCAGTTTTGCCGGAAGTACGGCGGTTTCCCTGGTACAGATGCAGAACAATCAGATTTCGGATACCTATGAAGCGGTATACAGTAATCTGACGGAAACGGATATGGAGGCTCTGAAAGAACAGCCCGGAATTGAGCGGGCGGGGGAATATTATCTGATTGGAGAGGAACAATCCATACAGGGGTTCAAGGGCTCTTTTATTTATGCGGATGAAACCATGATGTATACAGGGCGGAACCAGATGGAAATCGTTGACGGGGAACTGCCGGAAGAAGCCAATGAGATCATGGTAAGCAGGAACTGGCTTAAGAAATTTGCCCCGGAGGCCGGGATCGGAGACTGCATAGCCTTAGGGACAGAAAGCTTCCCGGGGGAGTACAGGATTTCCGGGCTGATGGATCTTGCGAATGTGGAAAACTCGGAAATCTATGGTTTTATAGTATCAAAAGCGCAGCTGGTGCAGCTGCCCGGTTATAACCCTTCCGGATTCCGTGCCTATGTCCACTTAAAAAATGTGCAGGAGATGGACGAAGAGGAGATAAAAGGCTATTGTGAGAAAATCGCTGAAAAATACGGGTTATCGGCTCCGACCTATTATTCCCTGTTTTTTTCACGGACCTTCGGCAGTGTGGATTTCGGTACGACGGCGGTGCTCGGCGTTTTGGCGGCGGTTGTTCTGACAGGGGGCTGCGTGGTAATCCAGAGCATTTTCCGCATATCAATTCATGATAAAATCCAAAGCTTCGGGCAGCTGCGTACTCTTGGGGCCACCAAAAAGCAGATCATGCGCATGGTAAAAAAAGAGGGGCGCCGGCTCGGATGGCTTGGAATTTTTGCCGGAACGGCGCCGGAAATCATCATACCGGTTTTTCTGGTCCCGAAGGGACTGCATATTGCCGGATACCTGATGGCCCTTGCGGCCACGGTCCTGATCTGCCGGGGAATGGTGGCGCTCTCCATTAAGAAACCGGTCAGGATGGCCGCGGATACTTCTCCCATGGAAGCGGTGCGGATAGCCTCGGTGCAGAAAGGATTTTCACACCGGCGCAGGAAGTGCCAAAAACTCAATCCCCTGACGCTTGGCAACATGAATTTTCGCCGGGACAAAATGAAAACCGTCAGCATTACTATTTCCTTAAGCATTGGCGGGATACTGCTGTTATGCGCATCCACGCTGCTTCTGACCTACGAACCGGAAGCATTGGCAGGCAAATATTTTCCCAACGGCCATTATAAGGTTTATACCGATTCGGAAGAAGAGCTTTCCAAAGTCCTGTATTCCGGCAATCCGTTGTCGGAAGAGCTGCGGCAGGAGATTCTTGCCGTGGAAGGCGTAGAGGATGTGATTACAGCGCGAAAGAGTGTGGGAACAGATTATAAGGCAGGCTCTTATACCGGCGGCGGTATGGGGGATATGATTACACGGGACAATTGCCAGGCACTGGAGAAGGGGCTGACGCAGGGGCACATGCCGGAGGGAAAGAAGGGAATTCTGCTGCCAGATCATGTGGGGGTTGAAGTGGGAACGGCCGTACAGCTGTCGCTGGGAGGCAGCACCGTGGAGGTTACGGTAGACGGACTTTTTGACATAACAAAGGTAAGCGCCGGATACGGCCATGGGAAATACCAGTTTGACGGCGCTATGCTGTATCTGCCGGAAGAACTGTTTCAGGAGCTGCTGCCTGGTGTCGGGAACTTCGATTACTCCTGGGACATTGTAAGCGACCCTGCCATGGACAGCGCTGTTAAAATGGCGCTGCAGGAGATACTTGACAGCCATACGGGAATCGGGCTGGACACCTTTTCCGACTATGCGGAATACTGCAGGTCAACCAATTCGGCGGTGTTCCATATCATGCAGGGAATCGCCCTGCTTATCTCCCTGTTCGGAATCATCAATCTCATTAACACGACGCTGTCGAATCTGATGTCCAGGAAGTGGGAGAACAGTGTGCTGCGGTCTGTTGGGCTGACTAAAAAGCAATTATACCAAATGATTACAGTGGAAGGGGTAGGGTATGTATTGCTGTGCGTTCTCCTGACGGCACTGCTTGGTCTGCCGCTGTCCTTTGTTCTGCATCATGAAATAAGCGCGGCCGTATATGGCAGCCCGACGGCTTTCCGCTTCCCGTTTTTTTATATGGCGCTGTATTTTCTGCTGCTTATGGCAATTCAGTTCCTGTTGTCTTTGTGGAGCATCAGGAAACAGGGAAAACAGTCCCTGATAGAACAATTACGGAAGCTTGATTAGCTTTGGCGGGGTGCTTCGCCATTTTTGTGGTGAAAATTGTTGAGATATTATCAATAGAGTGCTAAGATGATGACAGGGGGCGTGAACAGCGCCCCCTGTCGCATTTTGGAATGCAGGACGGAAAAGGGTGGTAGAAATAAATGAAACGGATATTTTTTGTGGAAGATGATTTAAGCCTGATTAACGGCCTGGCCTTTGCCATGAGGAAACAGGGCTATGAGCTGGATATTGCAAGGACAGGCACCGAGGCCGGGCAGCTGTGGGCGGACGGGAAATACGATTTGGTCATTCTGGATGTATCCCTGCCCGATGGATCCGGATTTGATTTGTGCAAAAAGATACGGAAAACATCCAGGGTGCCGATTATGTTCCTGACCGCTGCGGATGAAGAAACCGACATCATCATGGGCCTTGATATAGGCGGGGATGATTATATTACCAAGCCCTTCAAGCTGGCGATATTTCTTTCCAGGGTGAATGCCCTCCTCCGCAGAAGTGAAAACTTTAACCAGGCCGAAACGGAACTGAACTCAAATGGGATAAGGATCTGCCTGCTCAGCCGGGAGGTCCGTAAAAACGGGATGTTGGTTGAACTGACCGCCAGCGAGTTCAAGTTGCTGCGCCTGTTCATGGAGAACCCGAATATTGTCCTCTCTCCGGAACAGATTCTCAGCAGGCTCTGGGACTGTGACGAAAATTTTATAGACAGCAATACCCTGACCGTTTATATCCGCAGGCTGCGCACAAAAATCGAGGATAACCCCGCCGAGCCGCGGAACATAGTGACCGTCCGCCGCATGGGTTACCGGTGGAACAGTACGGATTGAGGTGCGTTATGAAAATATTCGTAAACCGAAAAATAAAAACTTTATTTTGCAGCGTGCTGCTGGCCATTGCCGTATTTTCCCTGATTTCCGCCGCCTGCGCCGGGCTGGGGTTAAAAAATGCGGCGTTCTGTGTGCTGCTTTCTTCCGCAGGCATGGGGCTTTTGGTTTTCACGGCCATGTATTTATATTTCAGGGAGCAAAGCAAAATCATGGAAAGCGCTATTTTGCAGATCCGGGACTATATATCGGGAGATCGGGACGCCAGGATCGAATGCGACGATGAGGGAGATCTGTACCGCCTGTTCCAGGAGGTCAATTCCCTGGTTTCCATTCTGAACGCCCATGCCGAGAATGAGGGACGCTCAAAAAAGTTTATGAAGGATACCATCTCCGATATTTCCCACCAGCTCAAAACACCGCTGGCCGCCCTGAATATCTATAATGGGATTATGCAGGAGGAAACGAAGGATATGGAGACGCTCAGGGAGTTTACCGCCCTTTCGGAGCAGGAGCTTGACCGGATCGAAACCCTGGTACAGAACCTGCTTAAAATTACGAAGCTGGATGCGGGAACAATCGTAATAGAGAAGGCGACGGAAAATGTATCCGAAATGATGGGCTGTATTGAAAAGCAGTTTGCTTATCGGGCGGAACAGGAGGGAAAGCGCCTGATTCTGTCCGGTGATGACACGGTTACTTTTTCGTGCGACCGGATCTGGCTGCTGGAGGCGGTTGGCAATGTTGTTAAAAATGCCTTTGACCATACGGACAAAGGGGCCGAAATCAGGATTGAATGGTGTGAATTTGCCTCCATTGTCCAGATTGTCGTAAGAGACAATGGCAAAGGTATCCATCCGGAAGACCTGCCCCATATTTTCAAACGGTTTTACCGAAGCCGTTTTTCCAAGGATACCCAGGGAATCGGGCTGGGGCTGCCTCTGGCAAAGGCAATTACGGAAGCGCACAGCGGGACCATCGAGGTTGACAGTGAGCTGGGGGCAGGCACAACCTTTACCATGAATTTCCTTTGCAACTGCCCGGCTGGCTGAAGGGGCTGATTTTCCCAATCCTACAAAATTGTAGGATTCATGTCATCTGACAGTAGGGTTGATGTGTTAATCTTTCTATATCAAAACAGAAAGAGGTGATCAGCCTTATGGAATTATCAGGGGTTAAAAATATTTCCAAAACTTACGGGAGCGGCGGGGCTGGCAAGCATGCGCTGAAGAGCTATCTCAGCCTGATTCCTATCTCCGCCAAAGTACACAGGCGGCAGAACCGCATGACGCTTCTGTGTATAATCTTTGCGGTGTTCATGGTGACGGCTGTGTTCAGCATGGCCGAAATGAGCGCCAGGATGGAGCAGACGAGATTGTTGGAGAAGCACGGCAGCCTGTCCTTTGCAGAACTGTTCCAGAGTGAGCTGGGACAGGCGTTTATACTGACTGCAGGGGGAGTGTTCGTGCTGATCCTGATTGCGGGCGTGCTGATGATTTCAAGCAGTATCAACAGCAGCATTGCCCAGAGGGTTAAATTTTTTGGAATGATGCGCTGTATCGGGATGAGCAGGCGGCAGATTATCCGCTTTGTAAGGCTTGAAGCCCTGAACTGGTGTAAAACTGCGGTCCCGATCGGGCTCGTGCTTGGCATTATCGCCTCATGGGGGCTGTGTGCTGCGCTGCGTTTCCTCGTGGGCGAGGAATTTTCCAACATCCCCCTGTTTGGGTTCAGCATCATTGGAATTGTCAGCGGGATCGTTGTGGGCGTTGTTACGGTATTGCTCGCCGCCAGGGCTCCCGCCAGGAGGGCTGCAAAGGTATCGCCGGCCGCTGCGGTTTCGGGCAGTTCGGAAAGCGCCGGGGCACAGCTTCATCCTGTAAAAGCCCGTTTGGTCAAAATCGAGACGGCGCTGGGCATTCATCACGCTGTTTCCGCCAGGAAAAACCTGTTCCTCATGACGGGCTCCTTTGCCCTCAGCATTATTCTGTTTTTATGTTTTTCCGTTCTGATCGATTTTGTCAACTGTGTTATGCCGCAGTCGGCGGCGGATTCTGATATAGGAATAACAAGCAGCGATGGTACGAATTCCATAAACAGCGGGCTGGTTCAGACGCTCAGCGGCATGGAGGGCGTCAGACGGGCCTACGGACGCAGGAGCTGTTTTGAAATCCCTGCGGGATTAAACGGCGATACTACATTTTCCACAACGATCGATCTGATTTCCTATGATGATTTTGATTTGGACTGCCTTAAAAAGGACGGTCTTCTCAAAAGAGGCAGCGACCTGTCAAAGGTATACGGCGACAGTGATTATGTTCTTGCAACATGGGATTGGAACAGCCCCTGGAAAATCGGAGATAAGATCCGTATCGGAGAGGAAGAGCTGGAAATTGCAGGGCTGCTGAAATATGACGTGTTCAGCGGCGACGGGCTCACAAACGGCAAAATAACGCTTATCACTTCAGGGGAAACCTTTGCCCGCCTGACAGGGGTGAACGGCTATTCACTCGTTATGGTACAACTGACCGGCAGTGCAGATGATGCGGATGTTGATGCAATCCGCAGTACAACAGGCAGTGAATATGTCTTCAGCGATAAGCGTGACCAGCGCACGAGCGGGACATATCTTGCCTTTGTAACCTGCGTATATGGATTTCTGGGGATTATCACGCTGGTTTCGGTGCTCAATATTGTCAACAGCATCTCCATGAGCGTGTCTGCCAGGATGAAGCAGTACGGAGCCATGAGGGCGGTGGGAATGGATGAACACCAGGTTACTAAAATGATTGCCGCCGAAGCCTTTACCTATGCTTTCTTGGGAGGAATCATTGGCTGTGGAATCGGGATACCCGTCAGCAGGATGATTTTCAACTTCCTCATTGTTGATCATTTCAGCTATGTGGCTTGGAGCCTGCCGGTTGCTTCACTGGCCATCATACTCCTGTTCGTTGTTACTGCGGCGGTACTGGCCGTTTATGCACCGGCAAAGAGAATACGGAATATTTCCGTAACAGAAACGATCAATGAATTGTAATGAACGCTGACTGAAGCCCCGGAATGCGGGAAGGACGCCGCCTGCGTGGATGCGTTTATCCTGCTGACTGAAGGTAAAACTTAATAGGATCTCTCCGTCCATTGTTTCAGCGGAACAGATGAATACAGACGCCCGCGCTGCTTTCCCGCGCGGGCGTCTGTAAAGTAATTAAATCTTTTTCACCGGCCTGATGTACTTAAAATACTGCTCCGGATTAAAATAGAAATACAGGATCCTGCCGGGCTGTTTATCATAGCAGTAGCCGGTTCCGGAAAAATCAAAATCAGCCATCGCCTTTTCAATCTTTTCCTCAACACTGCGGTTTTCCTGTTCATAATCAAAGGGGCCGTGCTCAAAAACAATATATTCGGCCTCCGGGACATCGTTCATCATCAGCTGAGGGGGAACCTCGCCGTCATAATCGGCGGGAAGCCGTATGCCATGGCATTCCGTGCGCGGGTATCCCCAATCGCAGAGCCTGCCGTCCGGGTCGTTAATATACGCCATAATCTGCCCGCTTCCGCTGTTCGGCTCACTTCCTCCGTCATCGTCCAGCTTGCCCTTGATGCTGTCTAACAGGCCGCAGATGGTTTCCCGGTCCTGTCCCGGAATCAGGCTTTGCTTCTGCCAGAAATCCCAGTACCCATTGCTTTCATAATTTTTGATGTGCATAAATTTGTGCGCAGGTATTGTCACAAAATAAATCTTAACGTCTTCGTCAGATTTCATCATACCAATCTCTCCTAATCCTAAAAAGTAGCGGTCGAAGGGGTTTATTTTTGTACGCAGAACGACTGGCAGGGGATTTTTCCGATATTCGCTGGGCGTTATGCCATAAGCCGCCTTAAAGGCTCTTGTAAAAGCCTCATGCGAAGAAAAGCCATAGTCAAAAGCGATATGCAGCAGGCTTTTATCACTGTCCCGGACCTCCTTCAGCGCAAAGGCCAGCTTCCTGTGCCGCAGATAATCCCGCAGCTGCATGCCGGATATTTCCCTGAATTTCCTTGTGGTATAGAACTCGGAATATCCCAGCCTGCGGGAGAGACAGCGCAGCGTCAACGCTTCATCCTCATAGTTTTTTATGCAGCTGTCGATTTCATCAACAATCATCTGGATCTGCTTCTGCCATTCGTACATGCCTGTTTACCTCGTTTCGCCGCTCTGAAGCCATTATAAGCTCGTGGGAAAGGGAATGCTTGATTTAAGTTGCCATGATTTATTATTATCGGCGGCACAGCATTTGACTCACCTGTGCTTCGTCTGTTTTACGGGAATTACAGGCCGGTCAATAAAAAAAGTATATAAATGCAGGGAAAATACATTTACATACTTTTCTTAATTGTCCGGTGATTTGCTGTATTTGGGGATCAGCGTTAAATTTTCCAGCTGCCGCGCGGCTTCCTTCTTCCCTTTGACGTTCAGCTTCCTGAAATAACGGAGCATGCGTTCCTCATCCCCGGGAATATCCGGCGGGGAAGCTGCCATGGATTCCCAACCCAGCAGATAGGGAGGGGAGCACTGCAGTATTTCTGCAAGCAGGGCGAGCTTATCATAAGGTATGTTTTTGATTTCACCGCTTTCATATCTTTGGGCGGTGGGCTGTGAAATGTCCAGGGCTTCGGCTATCTCAGTCAGGGTTATATTTAACAGCGTCCTCCGCTCCTTCATGCGCGTGCGGAAGGTTTCATATGGATTGGGATTCATGAATTATCACCTGTTTGAAAATTATTTCTGATACAAAGTAAATATATCATAAAATTGCGTTCTAAGCAACGAATGTCCAAAATCGGAAAGGGAGGATCCGGAAATAAAAGTAACAGTTCGGACAGGTCTGTACATTTGCCGTACAGAACGCCTGAATGCACAGAAAAAGCAGGTCTCCGGCCTGTCGTACAACGTTTTTGGATGCCTGCCGCCTGTGACGGTACAGCTGTCTGGACGGTTAAATAGAACGAAAAAATGGCTGGCAGGAAATGATAAGACTAATTGACAATATATGGTAGATTATGTTACTATGAATATACGCAATATATATATTTTTAAATAAGGATAAATACGCATGAAGTATAGAGTGGATTTAAAATCACTGAAAACGGAAATTGAACGGAAGGGGTTTCAATCCGTAGAAGAGCTTTCTGAAAAGAGCAGGATTAACGAAAGAGAGCTCACGCTTGTATTGGATGGGAAAAATCTGCCTGCGATGGACGTTATGGTGGAGCTTGCCTCCGCCCTGGAGCTTACTCCGGAAAAGGCGAATGAAATTTTTTTTAACAGGATTATACGTAATACGTATAAAAAAGAAAGACATTTCGGGGACGGGAAGAAGGGTTTCTGAAAGGGCACGGCGCCTGGCAGACGGGGATACGAAAAACCAATGGCTGTATAGCCGGGCGGCAGTCTGAGGGGATTTAACAGGACAGGCAGGAAAAATGGAAATATCCGGAATTTTGCCATTCTGTTGAATTAATAAAACAAACTGAACAAGGAGAGGGTTACATGAAAAGAGGAAAAATCACATCAATCCTGGCATTAGGAATGTCGGCGGTTATGATGCTGTCTCTGGCAGGCTGCGGAAGCGGCGCGGAGGAAGCAGCAAACGCGCCGCAGACGGAAACGGCAGCGAAGCCTGCTGAGGATGGGGAAGGAGAGGCGCCTGCTGCGGAGGCGGGAAGCATTTCTTATCCGTTAAACAGCGATATTAAGGTTCTTTGGTATGCGCAGGATAATATACTGCCTCATGAGAAGTTCAAGGATGCATCGGAATCACCGTTCCATATCGGGCTGGCTGAGAAGCTGGGAGTGTCAATCGACTGGCTGTTCCCTACCACCGGCTCCGACGGGACAACTTTTACAACCACCCTGCTGGCAGATCCTGCTAACCTGCCGGATATTATGGGCGTTTACTGGATGAACAACGCCAACCAGTACATAGAGGATGAAATCATATGGGATTTGACGGATTATATCAGGCAGTATGCGCCGGATTATTATGCATGGCTGCAAAGCAACCCTGCCTATGACAGGGCAATGAAGACGGACGACGGCCGGTATTATGCCTTTGGCTTCTTCCGGGAGGACGGCGGCTGGAACGACAGCTACCAGGGACCCGTAGTGCGAAAGGACTGGCTGGATGAATGCGGCCTGGAAATACCGGAAACTATTTCCGAGTTTGAAAATGTAATCCGCGTATTCAATGAAAAATACGGCGCTACCTTTAATTCCTCATTTTCAGTCAGATATAAGGCGGAGGGCGTTGCAGGCGCGTTTGGCGCATATGGGAACGCGGATGCCGGGAACGGCTGGTATGTGAAGGACGGTAAGGTCGGCCTCGGCCAGGCGCAGCCGGAGTGGCGTGATTACGTGAGCTGGCAGAACAAGCTGTGGAAAGACGGCCTGATCGATCAGGATATCATGACGGAGGACGACACAACTATCAAGGATAAGATTCACAATGATAAATGCGGCATCTCAATCACCTCCATGGGCCAGATGAATATCTGGAATACGGAGCGTGAGGCGGACGGCAAGGAAGCGGTATGGATCGGCATCCCTTATCCCAAGTCGGATAACGGTGAGATCTCTTCCATATTCGGCGGCCCCGGTATTGGCACGCAGACGACTGTCATTACCAAATCGGCGGACGAGGAGACGATGAAGCTTTGCCTTCAGATGCTGAACTATGCATACACGGAGGAAGGTTCCCTGTACTGGAATTACGGCACGCAGGGCGTATCCTGGGAGTATGACGACCAGGGTGTTCCGGCCTTTACAAACCTTGTGACGGATGACAAGGATACCGATCCGATGACAAAATATAATGGCCTTACCTGGGGCGCTCCCGGGATCCAGGCAACCAACCTGCTGTATTTAAAGAACAGTGAAGCGGCGATTGAAGCCAATAACACATGGTTTTACGTATATCCGGATGATGAAGAAAAGAATCGGGCTGTCACCAGCGGATGGAAATGGCCGATAGGCGTTACCTTTACCACTGCAGAGGCAGACAAGCTGGATGAGATAGCGCAGAATATCCCCACCTTTGTGGAAGAAAGCTTTGCCGAATTCCTCACAGGCTCCAAGGACATCAATGATGATGCCGTATGGGAAAAATATCTGTCAGATCTGGAAACCTACAATTTGTCCCGCGTACTTGAAATCCGTCAGGCCTGCTATGACCGGTACAAAGAGCGTTAACAATAAGCGGTAAAAAAGCTTGGAAGCAACCGGCAGCAGCGAAAGGCGTATGCCTTTCGCTGCTGTCCGGCTATAAACGCTGAAAGGAGAACAGATATGAAGGCAGATGCTGCAAAGGGCGGCGCCGGAACTCTCAAAAAAAGGCTGACCAGGGACTGGAACATGAACAAATGGAAATATGTGATGATCATCCCGGTCCTTGTTTATCTGGCGCTGTTTTGTTATAAACCGATGTACGGCCTGATCATTGCTTTTAAGGACTACAAAATCACAAGGGGGATCCAGGGCTCATCCTGGGCAAATCCCTGGTACAAATGGTTTGTCAATTTCGTCACGGATCCTTATTTCCCGCGTGTTATCAAGAATACATTCCTGCTCAGCGGGCTGACGATCATCTTCAGCTTCCCCGCGCCGATTCTTCTGGCGCTTCTCATAAATGAAGTGCGCAACCGGACGTTTAAGAAGACGGTGCAGACAATTACATATATGCCTTATTTTATTTCCATGGTTGTCCTGTGCGCCATGGTAAAAATCTTCTGTATGCAGGACGGGCTATTCGGACAGATAGCGGGCTATTTCGGAGGAACGGCGGAGAACTATCTGGTGAACCCGTCCTACTTCAGGATTATCTATGTGGTGTCGGATATCTGGCAGAAAATAGGCTGGGATTCCATTATTTACCTGGCGGCGCTGTCCGCGATAGATCAGGAGCAGTATGAGGCGGCGCGCGTGGACGGGGCCAACCGGTTCAAGCAGATGCTGCATATCACGCTGCCCGGCCTGCTTCCCACCATTATGATCCTTTTTATCCTGCGCATGGGCAATATCCTGAACGTAGGCTATGAAAAAATCCTGCTGCTGTACAATGCGTCTACCTATGATGTGGCGGATGTGATTTCCACATATACGTACCGTTTGTCATTTCCCACCAGCGGTACGCCTATGTATTCAAAATCAACCGCCATCGGGCTGTTCAATACGCTGGTCAATGTGGTTTTTCTGCTGATAACGAATGCAATCAGCAAGAAATCCACGGAATCCAGCCTGTTCTGACAGGGAGGAAACAACGACATGAAGAAAAGCTATTCTCAACGACAGAAGCGTATAGAATCCCGCGGGGACAGGATTTTTTCAGGGGTAAACGCAGCTATTCTGATACTGCTGTGCATTGTGACGCTGTATCCCATCTGGTATGTCCTGTGCGCTTCCTTTACATCCAATACGTACCTGGTGTCCCATCCGGGGATGATACTCTGGCCGCATGAGTTCACGCTGGGGGCGTATAAGCTGGCGCTGACGCATCCCCTGCTGCTGTCAGGATATAAAAATATCCTGATCGTGCTGTGCGTATCCCTGCCGATCAATATACTTCTCACACTGTTTACCGGATATTTTATGGCGTCAAAGAAAATGATGTTCAAGCCGGTAATCCAGTTTTTAATTTTGTTTACCATGTTTTTTTCGGGAGGCATGATCCCGTCCTATCTGAATATACGCAGCCTCGGATTGTACAATTCCCTTTTTGCGCTGATCCTGCCCGGTGCGGTAAGCGTCTATAATTCGATTATATGCAAAACGGCAATCGAGGCCATGCCGGATTCCCTGATGGAATCGGCGTATATTGACGGGGCAAACGATCTCACTATCCTGTTCCGCATCGTCGCGCCGCTGATCAAGCCTACCATGGCGGTGCTGCTGCTCTACTATGGCGTGGGCCACTGGAACTCCTGGTTTAATGCTTCTATTTATCTGCAGGATAACAACAAGCTTCCGATCCAGAATATCATGAGGGCTATATTAATTGCCAACTCCAATGTCCTCAATTCGGCCGCGGCGGAAAACGATCAGGTGAACCAGTTTGCGGAAGCGATTAAATATGCCACCATCATACTGACAACTGTACCGGTGCTGTGTATTTACCCGTTTGTGCAGAAGTATTTCGTGAAGGGTGTTATGATTGGGGCGGTTAAGGGGTAATCCCGGAGGAAATATACGGCTTTCCTGTAATGATTTAATGAATGAAAAAAGGCTGTCGCTTTAACGGTTAGAATCGTAAAGCGGCAGCTTTATTTGCATGGAAAGGTGTATTTTGTTTTTTGGTTTGCCTGGGTAAACAGCATCCAGTGGCCGTTATGCCGGTTCAGAATATCCATCACCGCATGGGAATCGATGCCCCGGCAGCGGTACAAAGAACAATTATATTGGAAAGAATCAGGTTCCGGACAGGTGAAATCCAGACGAACCAGCCGATCTTGGAAGGATAATAAGTTTTTCTGCATACCTTGTCAACAGATATTCTGATCGGTAATTTCATGTCATAGCCATAAGGTATTGGCTATTTACAAAAATGGATTATATAATAACATCAGGAAACAGCGCCGGAATCCCCCGGATGCTAACAAGATTTTTATATGGAGGGAACGAATGATGGAATATAGAATAAATAAACGGACTAAAGACAAAATCAGCATGCTGGGGTTTGGAACCTCTTATATTGCACAGGCCGGTGAAAAAGACGCAGTGGAAGCCATCCGGAGAGCCTATGAGGGCGGCGTAAACTATTATGATCTTGCCACTGCAGAGAGCAGGACCTTTCCGTACTTTTGCACAGCGCTTGGGGATGTGCGTAAAAGTGTGATGTATCAGGTGCATTTTGGCGCGAATTATGAAACCGGTGCTTATGGCTGGACAACGGACGGTGAAACTATCCGGCGCAGCATAGACTGGCAGCTTAGCCAGCTGAAAACAGATTACATAGATTATGGTTTTATCCATTGCCTGGATGAAATATCAGATTGGGAGGAGTATTGCAGAAACGAAGCTTTTGATTATCTGATGCAGATGAAAAATGAGGGTGTGGTGAAGCATATCGGTCTGTCCTCTCATACGCCGGCGGCGATCCGGCGTGTGCTGGATGAAGCTCCTGTGGATATGCTGATGTTTTCCATAAATCCGGGATATGATTATCAAAAAGGAGATTATGCCAACGGTACAGTGGATGAACGCGCGGCCGTGTACCGCCGCTGCGAGGCGGAAGGAATCGGTATCTCGGTAATGAAACCCTTTTCCGGCGGACAGCTGCTGGATGCTTCCATTTCACCCTTTGGCAAAGCCTTGACGGTATACCAGTGCTTACAGTATGCCCTGGACCGCCCCGGAGTTCTTACCGTGCTGCCGGGGATGAATTCCGCGGCCCAGGCGGAACAGCTGCTGCAGTTTTTTGAGGCCTCCGGAGAAGAGAGGGATTATTCGGTGATCGGTTCCTTCAAGCCGGCGGACGCGGTGGGAAAATGTGTCTACTGCAACCACTGCAGGCCCTGCCCTGTGGGAATTGATATCGGAACCGTCAACAAATTTTATGACCTTGCAAGAAATGGAGATACCATGGCGGCCGGACATTACTATGAATTAAAGCTCCGGGCGGATGCCTGCATATCCTGCGCTCACTGCAATAACCGCTGTCCCTTTGGCGTGGATCAAAGCGGCCGGATGCGGGAGATTGCAGATTATTTCAGAACGCAGGATGAATGAAAATGCAATAATTAATTATTCCCATTTTTCAGATAACAGGAATTCGCGGATATTCCGATGCTTGATGCCATTGCGGCTCATATCGATTTCATCCATGGAAACCACATATTTGGGGAAATTGTCGCGGATAGTATCGTAGACACCAAATTCCCGGTGAATGGTATCTTCTGAGGCCAGAAGATAAGTTACCTGAATATACAGCTTCTGATTCTGTTTTTCACAGATAAAATCAATTTCCCTTTCCGCAGATTTACCTACGGTGACGGTATATTCCCGACGCAGCAGTTCCATGAAAACAATATTTTCAAGAATCAGGTTGATATCCCGCATATTGCCTCCGAACACGGCTTCACGGATACCATGGTCTGCAATATAGTATTTTTCGTTTGTCGTAAGTATCTGTTTGCCCTGTAAATCCTGTCGTTTTACCCGATAGAACAGGTAAGCGTCCAAACAGTACCTGATATAGTTGAGCACGGTTTCAGAGGATACGGTACGGCCTTCACTTTTAAAAAACTTTGTGATGGAGGTTGCAGAAAAAGGAGTCCCCACATTTGCCGTGATGTAAGCGATAATCCGTTCCAGCAGATCCACATCACGTACATTATTACGCTTCACGATATCCTTTAAAACAACAGAATCGTAGAGCGCTTCCAGATATTGGCGGCATGGCTCCCGGGCATAGCGAAGATTGGCAAGGTAGGGCATGCCGCCAGCAGTAAGATATTCGCGGAAGGCTTGCGCCGGATTGGCAGCAGGAAATACGGAGGTGTAAAGCTCCCGGAATTCCCCGAAAGAAAAAGGATAGATGATGAATTCAATATATCTGCCGGCAAGATAGGTAGCCAGTTCCCCGGAAAGAAGTTTAGCATTAGAACCGGTGATGTAAATATCACAATCTAATTCCACACGGAAGGAATTGATGCATCTTTCCCAGTTCACTACCTCCTGGATTTCATCAAAGAAAAGATAAACCTTTCCATTAATTTCAGCTGTCTGCTGAATAATTTCCCGATATAATGCTTCCGCCGTGCAAAGATGGGAGTTTTTCATTGCTTCAAAATTAAATGTAATGAACTGCGCATCGCTTATGCCGGATGAAATCAGTTCTTCCTTAATCAAATCCAGCATAACTGATTTACCGCTTCCACGGATACCAGTAAGAACTTTAATCGGATCATTTCCGATAAAGGGGCGGAGTCGGCGCATGTATTGTTCACGCTTAATCATCATGAGCACCTCTCTCAAATCTTGTTAACATCATCATATTCCACTTATAGCAGAAAAACAATATAAAATTAATATTTATTCGATATATAGAGTGAATGTAAAACACGACATGGTTTGCTTGATATAATCAATAATTCACGTGAATTAATTCTTTTCCGGTTTTCGGAAGTTATCTTCCTGATCCTTTTATGACTGTTTTGGGCATATGGCTAAAAGAAAAGATCTGGAATATGACCGGTGGCGGGCCGGCCGGAGGAATAAAGCTGATGGCAACCTATATGTATAAGCTGCCCTTCCAGCAGTTCAACATGGGCTACTGTCCCTGTGTCGCGGCAGAGCTGTTTCTCCTGATTACTTCAATTGTGCTGCTGTTCCAGAAGATCTTTGTGGTAAAGGAGCACTATTGAAATGGTTAAGCAAAAAGAGGTTGATTACAGGGGGAAAAAGCTGAAATCCCGGATTGCCTGGGAAATTGCCATTTTTTCGCCTGGGCCTGGCTGGTTGTAACGCTGGTTCCGTTCATATTCATGATTATGAACTCCTTCCGAAAACAGTTCGATATACTTGCCCAGGGGGGCATCTTCCTGCCCCATGAAACGCTTCCCCTGGCTCTTGGACAGTTTAAAGGAGAGCATTCCCTGGATATCCCGATCATTCTTTCCGTGCTGGTATTGTCCGTGCTGCCCATGATTATCCTTTTTATTATTTTCCAGGATAAGCTGGTCAAAGGAATGATGGCGGGGGCGGTGAAAGGATAGATAATGAAGAGATTTGTCGGGGCTTCTAAAAGAAGCCCCGTTTCTTCCAATTAAAACGCGTCCGGCTCCAGCGCCCGGTATTCCGCGGGCGTCATGCCATAGCGTTCAATGAACAGCCTGTTGAAATGGCTCCTGTTCGTATAACCCAGCTCCTCGCAGATTTCGCCTACTCTTTTGTCCGTGTTTTTCAAAAGCTCCGCCGCCTCCTTCAGCAGAAAGGCGCGGCTGTAATCCGACAGGGTCTGGCCGGTATACTTTTTTATTACCCGGTTGATATAGTCGCTGTTATAGTTTAGTTCCTTTTCCAGTTCCCCGCGGCTGATCCTGCCCTTTCTGTTCTGCAGCAGCCAGGATACCTGGTAGAAGAGCCTTTCTTCCTTGGAAATCCTGGTCTGATGGGTCTGAATCAGGTAATTTTCCTCGTCTCCCAGCATGGCGATGAAACGGCAGAAATATCCTCTCACCATATAATTTCTGCCGGAACGGCTTTCGCTCAGTTCCAGTACGATGGCATTGATCAGCCTGTAAAAATCATCGGGGTCAAAGCTCTTTTTCCTTCTGAAGTCGATATACTCCTTTGCACTGTAAAAGGAAAGCTTCTGGTTTTCCGCAAAAAGATGGTGGAAAAAAGTATGATTGGTACAGCTTCTTCCTTCCTCATCATAAAGCAGATCCTGTTCCAGCACGGATTTGATATATTCCTCCTGAAACATGAAAAGAATGATTTCAAATTCACTGTCATGCAGCTCCTTGTGGCGTATATTTTTATTGCACAGGCAGCACTCACCCGCATGGTAGGTTACAGTTTCATTTTCAATCTGCAGATGAAGCTCGCCCTCCAGTACGATGGTCAGTTCATAAAAATCGTGGGAATGGAGAGTACGGGTTCCGGCAAGATCCAGCCTGCTTGTGGAGGAGAAAAAATAATTCTTATTGCTTTCCGTAAACTCCAGGGAATTCAGCTCGCCGCGTTTATGGTCGGTTGACTCATGTATGATCATATAGGGCATTCCGATTTCCACAAATTCCGAGGTATAGCTGCCCAGGTTATGAAAGGTAAGAAAGGTTTTTGGGATCCCCAGTTTTTTCAGAAAGCCCTCCTGAGATAATTTTCCGCCCGTATCTCTGAATGGTTTGATTTTTTTCATTATATTCCCCTTCCGGCTTCCAAAGATAGTCTGATTTGGACACAAAAAAACACTGATTCCTTCTGGATACGACATTTCCAGGTTAATATAATGATTATATAATGGCTTTATAAGATTAGCAAGAAAAGTCAGGCGGTTTTTATAAAGGCAAAAGTAACTGGTGCAGCTGTGAAAGGAGCAGGCAGTTACAAAAACAGAAAACGCACGACAGGAAAGGAGATCAAGTATGATTTATTATGTGAACGCAGCCGCGGCTAGAGAGGGCGACGGCAGCAAGGAAAGGCCTTTCAGGCGTATTAACGAGGCAGCGAAGGTTGCCGCGCCCGGGGATGAGGTTTTAGTTGCGCCGGGCATTTACCGGGAATATGTGGATCCGGTGAATGGAGGAACGGAGGATGCCAGAATTACCTATCGCAGCGAGCAGCCTCTGGGGGCGGTCATTACCGGTGCGGAACCGGTGGATTCCTGGGAACCTTATCAGGGAAATGTATGGGTCTGCCGCATTGATAACGGTGTATTCGGAAGCTATAACCCTTACACCACTTTTGTGGGAGGGGACTGGTATTTCGCTCCTGTCATAAGACATACCGGCGCCGTATACTTAAATGACCGCCAGCTGTATGAAACCCAGACTCTTGAGGAATGCATCAAGGGTGAGGTATATCCCCCTTCCTGGGATCATGATTTCTCCATTTATAAATGGTATACCGAGCAGGAAGGCAATACCACAGTGATTTATGCCAATTTCCAGGGACATAACCCCAACGAGGAAAATGTGGATATCAATGTGCGCCGCAACTGCTTTATGCCCTCCAAAACCGGAGTGGATTATATCACCTTCAGCGGCTTTAATGTAAACAAGGCTGCAACTACCTGGGCGCCGCCCGCCGCTTATCAGGACGGTATGGTAGGCCCCCACTGGTCAAAGGGATGGATTATTGAAGACTGTGAAATCAGCAACAGTAAATGCTGCGGTATTTCACTGGGAAAATATTACGATCCGGAAAATGATCATTATTTTACCAACAAACATGTGAAAAGCCCGACCCAGATGGAGAGGGATGCGGTCTGCCGCGGACAGTATCATGGCTGGCTGAAGGAAAAGGTGGGCAGCCATATCGTAAGACGCTGCCATATCCACCATTGCGAACAGGCAGGTATTGTAGGACGTATGGGATGCGTGTTCAGCCTCATTGAGGACAACCACATTCATCATATCAATAATATGCAGCAGCTGGGCGGCGCAGAGATTTCCGGTATCAAATTCCATGCAGCCATCGATGTTGTGTTCCGCCGCAACCATATCCATCATTCCACTATGGGAATCTGGTGTGACTGGCAGGCGCAGGGCACTCGGATCACACAGAACCTGCTTCATGACAACCATGCGCCGGAAGGCACTCCCATGGCGCAGGGCGCTATGATGAGCCAGGATATTTTCGTTGAAGTGGGTCACGGCCCCACATTGATTGACAACAATGTGCTGCTTTCCAAAGCGGCGCTGCGGATTGCAACCGAAGGCGTGGCTTGTGTACATAATCTGATTCTGGGCGCATTTACGGCGGTAGGCGGCGGAACGGACAATACCGTAAACGGTATCAACCAGCCCCGTTATACCCCTTACCACATCCGTCACCGTACCGAAGTGGCCGGCTTTATGTCGATCCTTCACGGAGACGACCGTATGTACAACAATATCTTCATCCAGAACTGGCCTGCTACAGCGGCAGAGGAAAAAGAAGATATGGGCTTTAAAACCTCCGATAACCGGGAAGTGGGAACGCATGTATTTGACGATTACCCTACTTATGATGAATGGATTGGCTGGTTTGAAATGGATAAGCCCGCTGATATGGGTGCGCTGGCAAAGTACCATTTCTCACACCTTCCCGTATGGGTAAACGGCAACGCTTATTTCAACGGAGCCAAAGCCTGGAAAAATGAGAAGGATAATCTGGTGGATGATCAGAATCAGGTATCCGTTGAGCTGGTGGAAGAGGACGGAAAGTATTATCTTAAGACAAATGTGTATGACGTGATGAAAGCTTTCAAAGTAGGACTTATCGACAGCGATCTGCTTGGCTGTGCTTTTGAGCCGGAACAGCGCTTCGAAAATCCGGACGGCACCTCCATCCTGTTCGATACGGATTATCTGGGAGAACACAGGGGCGTTGCATCCATTCCCGGGCCTTTTGCATCTGCGGAAGCGGCTGCTAAGCTTCTCTGGGAAGACTGAAGATAAATGGACAATGGCCGGCGCTGTAAATGCGCTGAGCTGTTGAATAATGACAGAGCTTTACATAATCAAAGGCCGGCATTCGTAAAAGGATGCCGGCTTTTTGGTTTTATCCGACGTCGCCGAGTTTTCCTATAAGCTGTCGGATTTTTACCATCCTGAGGATGAAAGCGGTATATTATGGAACGATGAACGATTGGGAATACAATGGCCAATTACTGAAGATATGCAGATAATTACGTCGGAAAGAGATTCCTCGAATTTACCATTTTCAGAGGAAGTGGCCCTGAAGCCCAAGAATATCCAGGCTGGAGAGTAGACGGGAGCGTTAAGCCCTGCCACCCGGTACAAGATACCCAAACGCAATATCTGCCTGCTCCAGCCCCAAATAGCTTTTATCCAGTGCAGTTTCCTGAAACCAGCATTTCCTGTAAATATGCAGGGCGGGCTTCAGGAAGCTGTTGGATATGAACATAAGCTTTTTTGTTCCGTGCGCAATGGCGTAGTCCGTGCAGTTAAATGGAGTATGGGATCAAGCTGTGCATGTAGTGGCTTGAGTTGAAAAAGTAGAAATGTAAGAACATGACACACAAATAAAGTTGATTTATGTGTACAGTGTAAATATAGGTAATGATTGATGACTGTGTTCTATAATGGAGAACACGGTCTTTTTTTGTTTAATAGAATCAGCGGGTGCTGATAGGCATGTACTTTATAGTTTTTTATAGCAAAGTCAGGGCTGGTAGTGAGAAAAATTCCCCGGAATTCAGATAGTGTATCCGGACGCGGGATTCCTTCAGCAATGACGGGGAGAGGGGCAATGATAATATTATAACATGCCGGATTCAGGGGAGGGGATACCGATTGCGCACATTATTAACCGTTTATACACCAATAATTGTTTTTTACATGGGCATATGTTACCCTTGCTTCATAAAATATGTTATTGCTTAGCTATAATAGACAATAGGCTCTCGGAATCTTGAGGCTGCCGACCAGGATTCATCATCGGATGAACATTGACAAGTAGACATTATCCAGAATGGAGCAGATGCATGGCCTTTCACAGAT
Source organism: Clostridium sp. KLE 1755 (assembly GCF_000466465.2). Taxonomy (NCBI): domain Bacteria; kingdom Bacillati; phylum Bacillota; class Clostridia; order Eubacteriales; family Clostridiaceae; genus Clostridium; species Clostridium sp. KLE 1755. The sequence continues at coordinate 30,555 of NZ_KE992668.1, read as the reverse complement.
GCAGGAAGGGATTCCGCCAGCGAAACTGATTTAGGGCATTTGAATTTCGTCCTGCCGGCAGAAGCTTGTCCATGTTTGCTTCCGGCAGGAATTGTTTCATGGAGTACCAGTTATAAAGAAACCCGAGGGAATCATGTCTTGAAGCGGAGCCGGGGAAAGGGAAGAATATGCCTTTTTAATCAAGGGCGCGAAGCGCTGCGTTTTTCGAGAGTTTATTTCCATAAAATAAAGGGGGGAATAATTAATTATGATTATAACGAGGACACCTTTTCGAATATCTTTTTTTGGCGGAGGCACAGATTTCGCAGAATTCTATAAAGAGCATGGAGGTGCCGTATTATCCACGGCAATTGATAAATACTGTTATGTTAATGTGAGGCATCTTCCACGTTTTTTTGATTATGCATCAGAATTGTGCTATTCGGAGATTGAGCGTGTGAATCATGTCAGTGAAGTGAAACATCCTTTGATACGGGAAGCATTGAAAATGCTTGACATGCATGAAATACGCCTGTCTTATGAGTCTGATATACCGGCCAGATCGGGAATGGGAACCAGCAGTGCTTTTGCGGTAGGGATGCTTAATGCCTTTCATTCCATAAAAGGGCAATATATGAGTAAAAAGCAATTAGCTGACGAGGCAATTTACTTAGAGAGAGTGCAATGCAAAGAAGTAGGAGGAATCCAGGATCAGATCGCTACAGCCTATGGTGGAATGAACAAAATTGAATTTGGTGATTTTGGCTATATAGTAAAGCCGGAAGTAATTTATCCGATTCGAAAAAGAAAACTGAATTCTCATCTTATGCTGTTTTTTACAGGCTTTTCGCGTTATTCCTTTGAAATTTCAGTCCGGACTCGCGCCCAGATAAAGAATAAGGAAAAGGAACTACTGGAAATGAAACAGCTGGTAGAAGAGGCAGAGAAAATTTTGACCGATAAAAACAAAGATTTAAATGATTTTGGCCGTTTACTTGATTACAACTGGAAACTGAAAAGAGGGCTTAATGAAGAAATTTCCACAGATGCTACCGATCTGATTTATCACAAGGCAAAAGCGGCCGGCGCTCTGGGAGGAAAACTGCTGGGGGCAGGCGGGGGTGGATTTATCCTTTTGTATGCAGAATTGGACAGGCAGGCTTCAATCAGATATGCGTTGAATGATCTTCTGTATGTTCCCTTTAAATTTGATGAAGAAGGTGCAAAAGTCATCTATTATGAACCGGAAACATATGTGCCGACGGGTACAAAAAGGGAAATTTCTGATGATGTTCGGTATGATGATTTTCAGGAAAAATGGATTGATAATACCCCAAAATTACTTAAATTAACCGCGCAAATAAATAAACATGACAAAAACCAGGCTGTTTATAAACATCAAGGATAAGCAGCATTAATAAAAAAGTTGAAAGAAAAAGACCTTCAACCTCCCTGAATTGTATGTGACTTTAGTTACATGAGTGCCCAAGCGTGCAGAGAGGAGTAAAAATGATAGTGGTTATTATGGCAGGTGGAAAAGGAACAAGAATAGCTTCTGTGAATGCAGAGGTCCCAAAACCAATGCTGCAGGTAGGGGGAAAACCAGTTCTGGTACGTCAGATTGAAATGCTGCAGAAGCAGGGAGTGACGGAAATTATTCTTGTAACCGGATATTTACACAAAATAATAGAGAATTATTTTGGGACCGGTGGAAGCTATTGTTGCGGAGAAAACGGAAAAGAGAATGTTAATATCCGATATGTAATTGAAGATGAACCGTTGGGCACGGCGGGAAGCCTGTTCTTTTTGAAAGATTTAATAGATGAAGATTTTTTGCTAATTAATGGAGATATTGTCTTTGATATCAATTTATTACGATTTCAGGAAGCGCATCACAGAAACGGAGGATTGGTTACTATATATACGCATCCTAATCAGCACCCGTGGGATAGCAGTATTGTTGTAACAGACGAACAGAACTGCGTTATTGAGTGGAACAGCCCGGAGGGTGAGAGAGGCTGGTATCGGAATCGGGTTAATGCAGGGTTACATATGATATCGGCAGAGCTGTTTCATTATTTACAGCGTAAGGGGATGCTGAACCATCCTCTGAAATTGGATTTTGACAGAGATATTTTAAAGCCAATGGTAAAAGACAGGTGCTTGTTTGCCTATGATTCGCCTGAATATGTTAAAGATATGGGAACGCCGGAAAGACGTAGTGAGGTGGAAGCAGATATTAATTCAGGACTTGTTGCCAGGAAGAGTCTGACACATTGGCAGAGGGCTGTTTTTCTTGATCGGGATGGGACAATAAATAAATATGTTGGTTTTTTAACAAATCCAGACCAGTTCGAGTTACTGGACGGAGTAGCAGAAGCGATTATAAAGCTGCATCAAAAAGGATTTTTGGTAATTGTAGTAACCAACCAGCCTGTGATAGCGAGAGGTGAAGTAAGCCTGTTAGAGTTGGAACTAATCCATAATAAAATGGAAACTCTGTTAGGCCGGGCAGGAGCTTACCTGGATGCGATATATTTTTGCCCGCATCATCCGGAGAGCGGATTTGAAGGGGAACGGCCTGAATACAAGATACAATGTAAATGTCGGAAGCCTGAACCGGGAATGCTTCAAAAAGCCGCTGCGGATTATCATATTGAGTTAAAAAATTCCTGGATGGTTGGGGATGGAAATAATGATATGGCGGCGGGGAGAAAAGCAGGGTGCCATACTGCCGGTATATGTGGATGCGAGGGAGGGGAAAAAAATTTCAGAGACTTAAAAGCGTTTGCTCATTTCTTATGTGATGGGAAGGTTGAGGAAAAATAGAAGATTGCCCAAGGAGGAAATATATCGTTGGAAAAAGATGACGGGGGACGAATCGGTTGTTTGGTTAAAAGATATCCACTTCTGGATTGTATCAGCGGGCAAATTTTAACAGCATTTCTCTTGATGGAAGAATGTTATAAGCGGGGTAACAAAATATTAATTGCCGGAAATGGAGGGAGTGCCTGTGATGCACAGCATATGGTTGCTGAACTGATGAAAAGCTTTTTGCTGAAAAGAGAATTGTCAAAAGAAGAGAAAAAAAAGATGCTCGAAACTGATTTTCAACGAGGCAGTATTCTTGCATCTAAGTTACAGGGCGCTTTGCCGGCAATTGCATTGGATAGCCATGCCGCATTAAATACGGCATTTGCAAATGATGTGGATGGCAGGCTGTGTTTTGCACAACAGGTATACGCTTATGGGAGAAAAGGAGATTTATTTCTTGGCATAACGACTTCGGGCAATTCTGAAAATATACTGTTTGCAGCTGTCACAGCCAGGGCATTGGGAATGAAAGCAATTGGTTTCACAGGGCAGTCGGGAGGAAAAGTAGCTGAAATAGTGGATTTTTGTGTAAAGATACCAGCGACCCAGACTTATGAAGTTCAGGAACTGCAGCAGCCAGTTTATCATTGTTGGTGCCAGATGCTGGAAGAAGAATTTTTTAGAAGATAAAGAGGCGGAATATGCAGAAAGGAAATGAGATATTACAAGGAAAAACATCTTTATTGAATACAAAGTTTTCGAATATGGATAAAGCTGAACTGTTGTCTGCAGTGATAGAGCATGCAAAACGAAGGGAGCGTGCCAATCTTATTTTTGTGAATGTTGACGTCATCATGAAAATGGAGAAAGACGATTATTTGCGACAAATCTCAGAGGAGGCGGAATATGTTTTAGCCGATGGTATGCCGATAGTCTGGATATCAAAACTGAAAGGCAGAACATTGAAAGAAAAGGTATCCGGTTCAGATTTCCTTCCACTTTTATGTGAACAGGCGGCAAAAGAACATTTGAGACTTTTTTTTGTGGGTGGACGGGAAGGAGTTGCGGCGAAAGCGGCTATGCGGCTGGCCGATAAATATAAGGGGCTGGAAATAACCGGGACCTATGCCCCGCCCTTTGGATTTGAAAAAAAACCAGATGAGATTGCGAAAATGAATCAGATTATTCGGGAGAGCAACTCAGATATTTTGGTGGTGTGCCTGGGATGCCCCAAGCAGGAAAAATATGTATACGAAAACCAGGAAAAATACCAGATTCCAGTTTCTGTCTGTGCTGGGGCAGCAATTGATTTTTTAGCAGGTAATATAAAACGGTGCCCTTCCTGGATGAGCAGATACGGTCTGGAATGGTTTTATCGTTTTTTGCAGGAACCTGGAAGGCTCTTTAAAAGATATTTTATAGATGACATGCAGATAATAAGATTAATTTTTAAATATCGGGACTGAAAATTGTTGTTTTTATGGAAGAGACTGGCAGCTGAGAGAAGATAACGATGGCAGCATATGAGGTGAATGGTATGAAAAGTAAAGAAAAACGAAATAAGCGTAAAATAACAGTCTCTCCAAAATTTATTAAGTCAGTAAAGTGGATTGCAGTTATTTTCGCATTATTTCTGCTTATTTATACTGTTTTATACGTAATAGGAAGATATCGGTTTGAAGTTAGCTTTTACCAGCTATCTTCTGAAAAAGTGGCGGATAAAATAAGGGTAATTGAATTGGCCGATTTACATAACTGGACTTTTGGAAAGGATAATAAGGATTTAGTTAAGAGAATTAAGGATTTAAAACCTGATGTGATCGCGATCGCAGGAGATATGGTTTTGGCGGGGGAACAGGATATTTCAGTGGCGGTATCATTGTGCCGGCAGCTGGTTGAAATTGCACCTGTGTACTATAGTTTCGGTAACCATGAGAATGAAATGGTATATGGAACAGACATGTTGGCTGATTTCCTGGATGAACAGGCGGCTATATCAGGTACGGAAGAAGATGGGACCCTGGATTATGATAAAATTTCTATGGTAGACGCCAGGTTGCCTGAGGCATTGAAAGAAGCCGGTGTTGTCATACTAAATAATAATACAGCAGGTTTAAAAATCCGGGATCAACAAGTGGATATAGCTGGAGTTGATAATTTAAGCGGCGGATATTTTCCATATTCGGCTCATATGATAGAAAATTTCCTGACAACAAATTCAGATAATTTAAAGATTATCATTGCTCACAGGCCATTGATTCCGTATGCCGGGATTTGTTACCAGGAGGAGTTACGCTATGATTTACTGCTGTGTGGGCACAAACATGGTGGGATTATACGTGTGCCTGGCCTGGGAGGGATGTTTACATCAGGGGGAGGCTATTGGAATTGGTTTACTGGATATGATTCGGGGCTAATCCCGAATGCACAGGGAAATGTGGTTATCAGCAGAGGCCTGGGCAACAGCAATTTACTTCCGAGAGTCAATAATACACCAGAACTTGTTGTAATTGATATTGACTAGAAAACGGATTATGTTGCAATGAAAAAGAAATATTTTGCGAAATGGGGAGCGTGATGATATGAATTATTATCTGTTAACGGCTGGGAAAATGATGGTTTTTCTTATTTTTGTCATTATGTGTATCCGATTACTTTTTCTGTTTTTGAAAAAACGGAAGAAATATATGCGGATAGAGTTAATGAATGCATTAAAGCCTGGAAGGGTAGTAAAAAAAGGATGGATCGTAGTATTTACGCTTCTTTTCCTTTTCTTTTCTACCATAGTTGCTGCAGAAAGTAATCAACAGAGTGCTTCGTTAAATATAGCATTGACTTATAAGGAAGCATCTAACGGATTAAATCCTAACGGCAGCAGGTATAATATGAGCGATATTCTGTCGGATGAAGTGCTTGAAAATGCAATCAGCTATGGTGGATTCAGTGGAATTACTGTTGCGGAACTGGAAAATGCTCTGGATATTGAACCGGCTGGAAGCGATAAGGATTTGAATGAGCTTGTTTCCACCCAGTTTATACTGAAATTTAAGAATAATAAAAATGTTGGCAATCTCTCAGGAAAAGAAGTGGTTCATTCGGTAGCATATGCATACAGAGATTGGTTTATAAATAAATACACTGCTAATTACAGCATTCTGGATATTCCTTTTGATGATATTAAAACTTATGATTATCCTGAACTGGAAAGCTATTTGTCGAATGCAATACAGATAATATGCAATTATTCTAATTCTTATTATGAGAAGGATCCCGCTTTTCTGTCAGCAAAAACGGGAGAGAGCTTTTTTTCGATTAACAGCAAGGCCTGGGATATTAACAATACAGGTTTGGAGAGCCTCAGTTCTTATATTCTTTCCAATGGTTTGTCGACTGACAGGAAGGCGTATATGAGCCGTCTGAGATATGAGTATACTCATAATACCAACAATTATAAACGGGATATTTCGGCTTATCATGTACGCCTTAATGCTATAAGTAAATATGATAATGATATGGCAACAGTGGTGTATATACCGACTTATGATACGGATAACACCTTTTATATGTCCAAAACCAAAATAGGGATAGATCATTTTTCAGCGGATGCAGATTCCTTCAGCAGCAATGCGGCAGATACTCTGTCAATGATGCTGAAAGAAAGATATTGGCTGGAACGTCTTCAGGAAAGTACGGCAACCAGTGATACATATCTCAAAGCTGAAGAAATGATAGAATCTTTGAAAAAACAAATATTGGATTTGGCTGAGCTTACCAAAAGCACAGTGCAGGACTATATTGATACTTCTTCTAATGGATACGTGTCTATCGCAGAACCAGTGGAAGCGCCAAAGACCCAATATATCTTGGGATTGACGTTGGGACTGCTGTTTTTCTGCATTACATATGTTGAAGAAGCAATGAGGCAGTTAGGCCATGATATGTCCAAAAGAAAGGATAAAAAGAAATGAATAAATTTCGGCCAATTCAGTATCTGAAAAAATATACTTTTCTAATAATAGCATTGTTTGTTTTTTTAACCCTGGGAATGTATATGGTTTTGCGCTCATTACAGACTTATACAGCAACCACGATAATTGATTATGTCTATGGGGATGCCGAAAATGGACTTGCTCCGGATGGGACTGAGCTGGATACGACAGGTATATATTCATCGAGTGTAATCAGCCAGGCTTTGGATAATCTCGGATTAGATCAGGGGAAATATCCTATTGACAGTATACGGGCAGAGATAAAAGTTCAACAAATCGCAGATGAAGCTGTGGATGCGGTGAATGAAGCAAAGAACAAGGAAGGAGAGACTTCTGATCTGCAGTCTACAAAGTATGCCATTTCCTATAAGGCAGATAGCAGCAATGGCGCCGATATGGCCAGGGCGGTACTTGATGAGATAATGGACGGCTACTTTACCCAATTCTCCAAACAGTTTATTAATACCTCTTCTGTAGTGAACAGCACATCATCTGTAAATCAAGGCAGTTATGACTATATTGAGCAGATAGAATTAATAGACGCTGCATTAAAGGATACAGTAAATAGTCTGGACAGCCGGGCAAAAGCTTCTCCTTTGTTTTATTCATCTGGTACCGGTTATTCTTTCAATGAACTGGTAAATGAATTTTCTATACTTCAAAATACGGAAGTCTCATCCCTGTATTCATATATACTTAAGCATCGCGTAACAAAAGATACAGACGCTTTAGTAGGCAAGTATAAAGAACGGGTACAGTCAAACAAGCTTTTGCAGGAACAAAACCAGGCACGCGTCGGAGAAGTAGAGGGAATTCTGGAGGCTTATGTTGAAAAACTGAGGAAGTCTGATAATACAGCGCAATCACAGGTCATTGGTGCAGATGGAGATACAACCAAAAAAAATAATGTTTTGGGGGAAGTAGAAAGCCCGAATTATAAAAATGAAGACGATGAATATGTAGCTTATGATCAGACAACAGAGTATGAGCAGCTTCTTCAAAACTGGATTGATATTTCCGATGTGTATAATAATTCAGCAATAGATGAAGAATACAGTCAATATGTAATTGATTGTTTTACCGGAAATACAGAAGCGGTAATCAGATATCAAACGGAAATCGCACAGAGGATAGCCAGGCCAGAGAAAGAAGGCGATGATGAAACAGATAATGCTTCCGATTCGGATATGGATATCACGGAAAATGCCGAAGCAATTGATGGAGACAACGCAGAGAAAATTTATACGGAGGGAACGGTTCCCTGCAGTCAGCAGGATATAAAATACGTAGAAGAAAAAATCAAGGATATCATAAACCGAATGAATGCTTTGTATTCTGTTACGAATGCAACAGACTCAGAATATAATGAATATCTGGGTGCCGAATATATTAAGGTAATCTCAAGTAATCATATAACTGAGGGGATAAACATTCTGTTATATACAGCTATTGGGGCTGTTTTGTTCTTGGGACTTGGATGCCTCGGGGCCATTATTCTTGGAAGAGTTGGTGATATGATTGAATATGTTGCTTTTACAGATCATCAGTTTCAGATATCCAACCGGGTTGCCTGTGACAGATATATTAATAAATATAAAGAAAAAATATTGCCTGCAAATTTCAGCTGTCTGATTCTTCAGACGTTAAACCAGAATGATATTAACCATCAACTGGGAAGGACGGGAGGCGATGAAATTTTAGCATACCTTTCGAGCTGCCTTAGATCATTATTCAAGGAAAATGTTTTTCTGGGATACAATGGCAGCGGACAATTTATGATATTTGTTCAAAACGGCAATTACGAAGAACTGAAGTCCCTGATTAATAATTTACATATTTTATTAAATGAAAATATGAAGGAAAAGAAAATCGTGTTTAAATATACCGTTGGTTTTGCTGTTTCTTCTAAAGAGGAGATTTATCAGATCAGAGATCTGATAAGCTCAGCGATGAAGCAGCGGGAAGGTTACGAGGCAGGAATTTCCGATTGAGGTAAAAATGGAGAAAAAAGCAGGGTATCATATTTTGGCCATTGTTGTCTGTATACTGGCATGTGTATATAACTACAGCGGAGATGAAATGTTTTCGGTTGGCGGATTTGATTTTTATTTTTATTTGCCGATTGCTGTAATAATAGTCCTGGCAGCTCTTTGCGCGTTTTTAATTGCACCGAATTTTGCCCGTATGGAAATTGTTGTAAAACAACTTGGTATTGTGTTACTGCCAGTCATTTTCCCTTTTGTATGGTCGCTTATGTTATGGATAATCAGAGGGGCCGGCCTGGTGGAAATCAGAAAAGGAATTATGACAACGGCTTATTTAGCATCAGGAATTTGCATGATGGCAGCTTTGGTTTATATTACCGGAGAGAATGCGGTCTGGTGGTATTTGGCATCTTTGATTATTGCAAATTCCATTACAGCAATTATTGTTGTAATGAGTGGGGGACCGGGTAACTTTCTTGGAGAATTTTGGACGCTTTTGGTTACATTTGCCGGTGAAACCGGCGAACTAATGAAGAAAATGGAACTTCATGCCATTACCTATGCATTGGGCTGTTATTTAGTATATTTTGGTATAGAAAATAAAAACATATCCAAAAGATGGCCTTTATTTATGCTCTCAATTCTCTGTTTTTTACTGGGGTTAAAAAGAATTGCCGTTGCGGCTGTATTGGCTGCAATTGTGGTTGGCCTGATCTGGAACGGGCTGAAGCGTTTTCCTCATGTATCCCGTTTTTTACTGAGAGTGGCAGGGATATTATTCCTTGTATCAGCATTGGCATATGTAGGAGCTGTTTTTTATGGTTTGTATGATTATTTGGAGCAAATAGGAATCAATACCAGTGCCAGGGCTGATATCTACAGGATGTACCGGCCATATTATAAGTTCTCGCCATCTTTCCTGGGGAATGGCTTGGGATGGGTAGAAGCACAGATGAATGTCTGGAGTTCACAGACAACAGATTTGGTATACCATACACACAATGATTATCTTAGAGAATACATTGAGCTGGGGATGGCGGGTTTTTTAATTTGGTGTTGTTTGCGTTGTCATGTGCAGATCTCCTCTGCAAAAAAGAGAATGGGGGTGGCAGGAGAAGCTATCGCATTTGGCCTGATTGTTTATATGGCAATTACATACACAACGGATATGACGGCTATGCAGAGTTTTATCAACAATTCTTTTGCGGTGATTCTTCTTTCTTTTCAGCTTCGAAAAAGAGAAACAGAAAGAAACAGCATGATGGAAAGGGAAAACCGAAGATTGAGTGATCCGCCGGGTGAGCATTATGGATAAAGAAAAAAGTCTGAAAAGAAATTATGCATATAATCTGTCCTATCAGTTGCTGGCTATCCTTGTACCGTTGGTTACAACTCCTTATGTGACAAGAGTATTGGGACCGGAAAAACTGGGAGATTATGCCTATACGAGTGCAATGGTCTCCTATTTTGGCATAGTGGCAGCATTAGGGACGGTTACGTATGCACAAAGAGAGGTGGCTTGTTATCAAAAAGCGAGGGAAGAGCGAAGCAGGACTTTTTATGAAATTTTGTTTTTGCGATTATTTATGGTGGGAATTGTTTTTGCTGCTTATTGTGTGTTTTTATTTTTGGCAGGGACTTATAGGGTTTTGTATATAATACAGTTGTGTACAGTATTATCCTGGGCCTTTGATATCAGTTGGTTTTTTCAGGGGATGGAAGATTTTAAGGTTACAGTAATCCGAAACTCTACAGTGAAGCTGATAAGCGTGATTTTAATTTTGACGCTTGTAAAGTCAAGGGATGATTTATGGATATATGCCTTCATTTTATGCTTCTCCGCATTGCTGGGGAATATGACTATGTGGCCCTTTATAAAAAAGTATTTATGCAGAATACGGAGAAAAGAACTTCATCCACTGCGGCATTTAAAGGGATCTCTTGAATTATTTGTTCCTGTGTTGAGTATTCAAATCTATACAGTATTGGATCAGACAATGTTAGGGGCAATGATCAATACAACGCAGGTAGGATATTATGCACAGACACAGAAGATTATAAATCTTGAATCATCGCTCTTATTTTCTCTGACCTCTGTACTCATGCCGAGAATGACTGTCTTATTATCTGAAAATAAAGTGGAACTTGCGAACTCATATTACCGAAAAGTGGTTTCTTTTGGCTTTATGCTTAATTTACCGATGACCGCAGGAACAATTCTGATTTCTAAATATTTGATCCCCGTTTTTTTTGGCAGAGGATACAGAGAATGTATTCCTTTACTGCGTATCCTCAGTTTTATCTTTGTTACACAGGGGATCGGACAGATTGCGGGAACGCTGCTAATTGCCATGAAGCGACAGAAACAATACACGATTGCGGTGACGGCAGGGGCTGTAATCAATTTGATATGCAACGGTTTATTCATCACCCGGTTTGAGGCAAAAGGTGTTGCAGCAGCTTCTGTGTTTTCTGAGATATGTATCGAAATTATGATGCTGCACTATATTCGGCCGACCTTTGAAAAGGGGGCTCTTAAGGAAGCTTTTTTTAACTATCTGCCTCCGACCTTAGGAATGAGTCTGGTACTTTGGGCGGCAGAATGTTTTCTGGAAGTAAATTTGATATCACTTTTCATACTGGGAGTATCAGGCGTAGGGGTATATAGCCTGTTATTGATACTGAGAAAGGATATATTTCTGAAAGAGTTGTTACATAAAGGAGGAAGGGGCTTTCGATGAGGGAGAGGATCAATAAAAATGTAATTGGAATGTGGTCGGCGCTTAAGGGATTGATGGTTTTAGTGGTAATCCTTACTCATTCTATTGCGGAAGGCGCAACTCTTTGCGCTTATGGTGATGTGTATCCCATACCATTTCGGGTGCTCACCAAAGGAAGGGGAATTGTCCTGTTTACTTTTTTTATGATCAATGGTTATCTGATGAGACCTGAAAAAAGTAAAGGGGAAATTAAAAGACATTACTTTAATTATTTGAAAATATATTTTTTTACTCTTTTGACTATGGCTGTGGCATGCATAATACATAACCTTTTTATCGGAGAAAAATGGAATGTACAAGTATGGCAGCTTTTGATCGGAGGGCTCTTCGGCGCAACAAACAAGACTTATCTCAGCGGATATAAAATTCCTTTCCCTTCTGCTTTATGGTTTTTTGTGGTTTTAATGAACGCCAGCCTGCTGCTGGATTTGATTGGAAAGTTGGATAGCAGAAAAGTTCAAAAAGCAATTATATATGGGATACCTTTCTTATTTTTCCTGTGGTATTTTTTCTCTGGTCACCTTGGTAAGAATGTATTTGTCAATATTCCCTTCTATCCCGTACAGACGAGTATTGCAATCGTGTTGTTGTATGTTGGATATGAAATGAAAAAAAGCAATATTTTGTTTGTGAAAATAAACTGGTATTGGAAGGCGGGAATCGCATTATTGGCCTTATTTACCTATTTATTCGGACAATTGGATTCCCTGAATAATGAATACCGGTTGGGGATTTTAGAGTGTATCGGAGGGATTTGCGGTTCTTTTGTATTTATTTATATTTACTTACAATTGGTAAATCCGGAATGGAAGCTGATTGAATGGCTGATGTGGATAGGTAGAAGAAGTCTGTGGATTATTCCTGTTCATTGTGTGGAAGAGGCTTTGTTCCGCTGGGATGAATGCAGCCAATTTATGAGATTAGGGATATATGGATCTACCTCACTGATCTTCTTCATCCGATTGTTTTTTATCATTGTGGTCTGTTGTCTGATGGAGATGTTACAAAAAAAGATAAAAAAGAAAAAATTTAACAAATATGCAAAAATGTAGGACAGAAAGGAGAATCTGATGGAAACAGTACAGGAAAAAGTAATTCACTTAATTCAGAAAATTGGTGTGGAGGAGGAGGTGAAACCGGAAGCTTCCCTGATGGATGATTTAGGACTGGAATCTTTGCAAATCTATACAATGCTTTCTGATTTGGAGATCCTCTTTTCCATTCGAATTCCGGAGAAAGTATTAATGCGGGTAGATACGGTGCAGGATATGGTGAATGAGATTCAGAAGATACTGGGGGTATCCTGAGAAATGGTAGATTATTTGGTGTCAACGTTAAAATTTTATGGGGACAGAGAAATACTTTTGGAGGGGAGCAAAAGGATAATGAGTTCCCAATTTATCGCAGATATTGAGAGAAGCTGCAGCTTTTGGAAGCATTCTTTTGCCGGTGGAGGCCACCATATCGGCATTGTAGCAGAGAATAGCTATCTGTGGCTGGTCCAGTGTATGGGAATTATCGCTTCAGGGAACACGGTTGTGGCTTTTAACTACAATCTTGGAGAAGAAGAACTGATTGATTTTATTGAATTATCAGATACGGAAATAGCCCTGTGTGATGATGGGATGTTACATGAGTATACAACGTGCGGGGAACGTATCCCATTTCTGGAATTGTCGCAGGCATTTTGCGAGATACCTGTTTCCTTTACAAAAAGAAGCGAAGACGATGTGATAATGATGTATTTTTCATCCGGGACCAGCGGAAAAAGCAAGATCGTTCAGTTACGCAATAAAGGAATGATGATATATGGACATTATTATCTTAATGTAAATGAAAGAGGAAGTAAAACCGTTTTAATCGCACTTCCCTTGCATCATGTGGGCGGAATTTTTAACAGTTACGATGAATTGTTATTTGGGAATCGTATTGTCATAAGCAGTGCGAAATATTTGCTCAGAGATCTTCGAAGAATTAAAGTTACAAAAATTGTTTTGGTCCCTTCTATGTTGAGAAATATATTTACCCAAATACAGAAGGGAAATTTATCGAAGGAACAGTTATCCGGTGTAAAGGAAATATATTATCTGGGTGCACCGCTATTTCCGGGAATGTATGATAAGGTCAGGCAGTTGGGCATGCGTTTGCAAGCCAACTATGGCTTGACAGAGGTAACAAGGGGGATATCCGGAGCAGGTCCCTATCGGGAAAATTCCGTGGGCAGGGTGGAACCATATGCAAAAGTAAAGATCGAAGAAGGCGAGATCTTAGCTGGTGGTGAGGGAATGATGCTCGGATATTATAGAAATCCTGTGGAAACAAATAAGGTTTGTCAAAACGGATGGCTTCATACAGGAGATATGGGAAGAATGGATGAGGATGGATATCTATATATAACCGGCAGAAAAAAGAACATTATAATTCTGGCCAACGGAGATAATGTAAGTCCGGAAGAATTGGAAGACAAGCTGTATGGATGTCCATTTATATCGGAATGCAGAGTATATGGGAGTGATGATAAGATTACAGCTGAGATTTATACCTGTCCTGATGAAAGAAAATTTGAGGAGCGGAAGTCTCAGATTGAGAACTATATCAAAAAGCTGAATACGGCTCTTCCGACAATGAAGAGAATTGGGCAGATCTATATAAAAGAATCGGAGCTATCCAAAACAGCTATGGGTAAAATCAAGAGAAATTGAAGGGATGATATATGGTTGAAGTGTCCGTTATTGTACCTATTTATAACAGTGGAAAATATCTCAGAAAATGTTTATTATCTCTGGCTGGTCAAACCTTCAGTAAAATGGAAGTAATACTGATAGATGATGGCTCAACTGATTTAAGCCGTTATATTTGTGAGACATTTTGCAAAGAATTTTCTTCTTTTCATTATTACTGGAAAGAAAACGGCGGATCATCAGATGCGCGAAATATGGGGATCCAAAAGTCACAGGGGAAATATCTGTCTTTTGTAGATAGTGATGATTATGTAGACAAAAAATTTATTGAAAAGCTATGGAAAAAAGCGACAGAAGAAGCGTCTCAGCTTGTTTGCTGTGGCTATTATCTGGACAGAGATAATAAAAAGAAAAAAATGTGTTATCCAAAGTCCGGGAGAATAGGATTTGTGGATTTTTGGAGTCAGGTTTTATCAGGTGAAGAAATTGGTAATTTTATGTGGAACAAACTTTTTGAACGACAATTATTTGATGAAGTACAATTCCCAATTGGAAGAAAGTATGAAGATAAGTTTACTTTATACCAGTTGTCAGATCGGTGTAAAGGAATTTCAATTGTGGCGGAACCTCTGTATTACTATGTTTTCAGGGAGGCCTCAGTCGTAAATAGTTTTGGGAAAGACAGCGCCTGCGATCTGATAGATGCAGGGGAGAGATTATGTGCATATATCAGAAGGAGATACCCTGAATTAAGGGTACAGTGTGAACGTCATATGATGAAAGAACACATTATAACGGTAAATGCTCTTTCTAAAGCCGGGATTTTTAGGAAGGATACGCTGTGGGATGCGTCAAGAGATTATATTCTTAAAAATTGGAAATGGCGCAGAGGATTACAGAGAAAATTTCTGGTAAGTGCGTGGATGATTCGGATAATTCCCTGTTTATATGGTCGAATCCAATATTGGAGGATCAGAAAATGAATCAAATTAGCAGGTGCATAATGACCGTCATACTATTGATGTGTATTCTTTCGGGCTGCGGATCTGAAATATTTAAATCCGGAACAGAAACGGAAAAAATTCTGAAAACACAAACAGAAGAAATAAAGGATCACTATTCATATAAAATGAAAGAGGTATGGTGTACAAACGGAAATAAACGTATTTACGGGGTCCTTTATTTGCCGGAAAGGAAAGGCCGGGTTCCCCTGCTGATTTATTCCCATGGCCTTTCGGATACTCATGCAAAGGGAGAACTTTATGCAACCAGCTTGGCAGCAAGGGGAATTGCGGTATATTGTTTTGATTTTTGCGGAGGCTCGGATGAAAGTAAAAGTGATGGAAAAGTAATTGATATGTCTGTTATGACAGAAGTGTCTGATTTGGAGGCTGTGTTAAACTCAGCGAGAAAATGGAATGCCATAGATAAAAATAAAATTGTTCTGGCAGGTTTTAGTCAGGGTGGGATTGTCACGGCAATTACGGCAGCCAGATGTGAAGAAAATGTTGCGGGCATAATCTTAGAGAGTCCTGCATTTCTGATTCCTAAGGAAGCACATGATTTATTTGAGACTATTGCTGATATTCCGGATGAATATTATTACCATTTCCTCATGGTGGGGAAAAAGTATTTTGAGGATATCTGGGATTATGATGTATATAAGGAAATTGGTAATTATAAGAAGAATGTGCTGCTGATACATGGGGAACAGGATGATTCCGTTGATATTATATATTCCGAATATGCCTCAGAGGTGTATGAGAATGTTGAGTTTTACAGAGTAAAAGGCGCCGGTCACGGTGTTGTAAACCAAATGCCGGAAGAGACAATGGGTTACATATTCGATTATTTACACCAGATTGATATTTTTTGACGTGGGATAACCTGGTATCCGTGATGGGAGGAATATTAATGAAGGAAAAACATCCATTAATCAGTGTAATTATTCCGGTTTTCAATGTTGCGCCATATTTGAACAGATGTATGGAAACGATTGTGTCTCAGACGTATACAAATTTGCAGATCATAATGGTTGATGACGGTTCCACAGATTTCAGCGGCAGTCTTTGTGATCAGTGGAAGAAAGCGGATAACCGGATAAAAGTAATTCACAAAAAAAATGAAGGCCTGGGCATGGCACGCAATTCCGGTATTATAGCGGCGGAGGGGGAATATTTTCTTTTTGTCGATTCGGACGATTATGTGGATAAGGTTATGGCAGAAAAACTTTTGCAGACACTTGTTATACAGCAGGCGGACATTTGCTACAGCGGATTCGTGGATGTATCGATAAATGGGGAAGAAAGGGCAGGAGTCCCTCCTGAGAAATTAATTTACTCAGGAGATGAGATCATGGCTGAATTTATTGGGGAGGCCCTTGGGGCGGTACCTGAAATATCACGTAACTGTTTTGCTGGAATGAGTGCTTGTGCTGCACTTTACCGTGCGTCACTTTTTAGGGAGGAGGAAGTATTTTTTCGGAAGGAAGAGAAGGTGCTTTGCGAGGACCTTTTTTTTAACATTGCAATATGCAGGTATGCAAGGAAAGTTGTTCTGCTGCCTGAATGCTTTTATTATTACTGTGCCAATGAAAGCTCTCTGACTAAGAGATATAAGAAGGACCGTTATGAGGTGGCAAAACATATGAAACGGCTTTTGGATACGGAACTGAAGGATTGCGGAGCTGGGAATATATCATTCAGGCAAAGGATAGACAGGAATTATATGGATAATCTGATTACATGTATGAAACAGGAGGTTGCTTTTAGAAAACAAAATGGAAAGGACTGGTGTATGAGACGGCTTAAGGAGATGGCGGAAGATGAGACAACATTACAGGTTCTGAAGACATATCCTATTAAAAAAATGGAAAAAAAGCAGAGGATTCTGTTTACAATGATCCTGACAAAAAATATGTATGTTGTATACTGGCTATTTCGGCTCAGGTACCGATTGAGTTAGACCTCATAGCAAATGGCTCTAATCCAATCACTCTGTCTGAGGACACGGACCGAAGGGAGAAGAATGTATTATGGGAGCATTCCAAAATATTGGAATAAAGGATTATTTTAAGAGATATGGGGTTTTAAATTCAATAAAACGGGGATTATTTACTGTAAATCCGCTGCACATAGTTACGGATTATGAAAATAAAAAAATACTATATTATAGAAAAGTACGCAGATGGATTGAAAATAAATATTCTTATGCGGCAGCTGTTGAACCAATAGGATTAGAGTTTGGCAATCTTTCACCTGGGAATCCTGTATGGATTTACTGGAATCAGGGAGAAGAAAATGCGCCGTTAATTGTAAAAAGATGTATTGAGTCTATTCGCTGTTATTATAAAGATTCAGTAATTATGTTATCGGATAAGAATCTGTATAAATATATTAAGCTTCCACAGTTTATTGAACAAAAATGGGATAAAGGTATTTTGTCTGCGGCGGCTTATTCTGATGTAATACGTTTTTCTCTACTGGAGCATTATGGAGGGACATGGATAGATGCAACAGTACTGTTAACTGGCCCGTTGCCGGAATATGTGATGAACAGCGATTTGTTTGCTTTCCGTGATTCCTTAGGATTAATATATAATCCGGCGCTATTTCCCATCTGGCTATTACACTGCAGAAAGTCTAATCAAATTATGAGAGAAACCAGAAATATTTTATACGAATACTGGAGAAAAGAAAAGCATGTAATAGAGTACTTGTTTACCTGTATTATTTTTACGATTGTATTGGAAAATAACAGGGATATACTTGAACAGATACCTTGTGTGCATAGTGGATGTACGGGACTTTTGTTAAATGAGCTAGAAAACAACTTTAGTGAAGAAAAATTAAATTATATAACAGCTTTGACAAGCGTACATAAATTAACCTATAAATTGAAGGATACCGTAACTTCTGAGAAGGGTACCTTTTATGAGTATATACTTGGGCAGGACTTCGGAAACAAGAAACCATACATATTAGGAAAGGATTCAGGAATATGAATGTTTTAATGATTGGGGTAGATAAAACCTCTATCGGGGGAATGCTGACTGTTGTGGAAAACTATCTTAATAATGAAGATTTCTGCCGGAAGACAAATTTAAAATATATTGCAACTGTAATAAGAGCAAATAAATTTGTTAAAATATTTACTTTTTTAAAAGTGCTGCCGAAGATTATCTATGTTATAAAGAAAGGGAAAATAGATATTGTCCATGTTCATATGGGAGAACGGGGGAGCGTTTTTAGGGAAGGTTTAGTAGTTTGGATTGCGAAGCGGATGGGAGTAAAAACGGTGATCCATATGCATGGGGCTACCATAGAGGATTGGTATGAGAAAAGAAACCGGATTATTCAGAAGATCATAGCAAAAATTTTCACACTACCGGACAGAATGATAGTTCTTGGAAAGAAATGGTCTGTATTTATGGAGCAGGTCATGGGTGATGCAAATAAAGATAAGATTATTGTTTTGCATAATGCGGTGAATGTGGAAAAGACAAATTGTTATAATGCTGAAGCCCATAATGTTTTGTTTTATGGTATGTTGATACCAAGAAAAGGGATAGAAGATTTATTGCAGGCATTTCAACTTATCCTGGATCAAATTCCGGAGAATGTTAAATTAACCATATACGGAGATGATAAGGAATTTGATATTGCCGGTAAAATAGCTGAATATCATCTTGAGGGAAGAGCTGTATACTGTGGCTGGCTGCCAAAAGAAGAACGGCTCAGGTGCTTTTCAGAGACAATGCTGAATGTACTTCCTTCTTATAATGAAGGCCTCCCTATGACTATTCTGGAGAGCATGGGCTATGGAATACCGAATATATCTACTAATATTGCATCAATACCTGAGGCAGTCATTGATGGTATCAATGGAAATCTAATTCCTCCAGGAGATGTTGACAGACTGGCTTATGTAATGAAAAGGTTAATTCTGGATGTTGATTTAAGAATTTCATATAGTCAAGAAGCTTATTTGAAAGCAAAGGAGGAATTTTCATTACCTTATCATTTTAAGAAACTACTTAATATATATGGAGAGTTAGCTTCCTGATGTCATCAAAATCAACCAAATATTGTAAATAGGAGTAATACCGGCCGAACTTTCTGTGGTGTTATCAGATACAAAATGTTCGGTCCGCCAAAAAGTGAATAAGGGGAAGAACACAGGAAATACTTCACAGAGAACCGATAATTATTCTGCATTAGGCAATGTATTTTCCACAAATCCAGGCAGAAAAGAAAGGCACAGGGGATATGGACTATTTATATCAATATACAAGCCTGAGCGCGCTGGCCCAGATAGTAAAAACCCGGTCAATCCGGCTGAATTCCCTGAAATATGTGGACGATCCGAATGAACTGGCAAGCGCTGATTTCAGAAGAGCCGGGAAATATTGTTTTGTAAGCTCATGGACCAGCGAAAAAGAGGAATCCATACCGATGTGGAATATGTACTCAAAAATGGACGGCGTAAGAATCAGGCTCCCTCTAAATCCCTTTGAACAATATACCTGGGAGGATCCCAGGCAGAAGGGCCGCTTTGTAACCAGCTGTATTCCCGAAGAAGATTTATATCAGGAAAACATGTTTCCGGTAATGGAAGAAAAGCTTCTTCATAAAGTCAATTATACGGATGACGAGAGACTGTTATACCCCAGTCTCAGGCGGCAGATGCAGCACGGCGGAGAGGACTGTGCCGGCATTGAGCTTACCCGGTTAGGCAAGAATAAAAACAGTGCATGGGAGTTTCAGAAGGAATGGCGGTATCTGCTGTATTTTATGCCGGTTTCCCTGGAGGAGCTGCTCAAGGATCCCGAACAGGCCAAACGAAAAATGGATGATAATATCAGAAACAGCATCAGCCTGGCCAGAGAGGATTATTTCCTGAAAATCAGAGAAGAGTGCTTCGATGAGCTTGAAATATTGTGCGCGCCCAAGTTCAGCCAGGGAGACAGGATACTTCTGGAATGTCTTGTGAATACGTATTGCCAGGATGCGGTGATTATGGACAGCAGGCTTAGGATTAGATGAGGGATTGGTATTTTTTCTCTAAAAAGTTTTATCATGCAAATGAAAATAGAATTTAGAATAGCTTAAATATAAAAAACAGAGATAAAATCTCTTGATAATACGCATTATAGTGGTATAATTTTAAATATATCTGATATAATGTTATTTAAGTTGAGAAAAAATCGGGAGAGTGATTAGAATGCTAATGCGGTTTTCGGTATCAAATTTTATGTCTTTTGGTTACAGAACAGATGAAAAAGAACAGATTATACCGGAAGAGTTTCACCTGTACGCCGGAAGAACGGAACAGTTCAAGGATAGAGTTATTAATTTCGACGGAAGAAAAATATTAAAATTCTCTTCTCTTTATGGTGCAAATGCATCAGGTAAAACAAATTTGATTCGTGCGATTGACTGCGGTAGAAAAATTATACTTTCCACGATAGAGGGCATAGATTTTAATGATAAGTATTGCAGAAGTAAAAAAACAAATAAAGATTTACCTACATTGTTTGAATACGAATTTACTATAAAAGAAAAATGTTTTGCCTATGGTTTTACAGTAAATCTCAATAAACATTGTATAATATCTGAATGGCTGTATGAGTTAAAAGGGGAAAGAGAGCATACAATTTTTGAAAGACTGGTCGAACAAGAGCAGTATTATTTTGACGAGGAATTATTTGAAAATTCAGATAATATTCAGCAGTTCCATTACTTTATGAAGGATGCAAACCGTATTAACACTTCCTTGTTTTTGTATGAGATTAACAGAAGAAAACTGGATGAGAAAGATTATGGAATTTTTACGGAGATATATAATTGGTTCCGTTATAAATTAACGGTAATTTATCCGGAAACTAAGATTGGTTCCAGTTATTTTTGGTTTGGAAGTGACAATACCAGGTTAGTAAAGGTTCTTGATTATTTAGATACTGGAATTACCGGATATGAAATGAAAAATTTGAATGAAAATGCATTTAAAGAATATTTTTCCGATGATTCTCTGGCTGAAAAACTTTTAAAGGGGCCGGAAAGAGAAAACAAGCATAAAATGAAACGTATTGTCAATTTTGGTGAAACTTTGTTTGAATTGGATTATGGGGCAAACGGGCCGGATAAAATTGCAAAATTGATGTTCCAGCATGGAGAGGACGAAGCCAGCTATGAATATGGAGAAGAATCAGATGGCACACAAAGACTGATAGAACTGTTAGATGTTATTTTAAATGACGATGATGAACGTGTATTTATTATCGACGAGTTGGATCGCAGTCTTCATCCGCAAATGACAATAAAATTTGTCGAAACGTTTCTTAAATTCTCCGAACACAGGAACACACAGCTGATTATTACTACCCATGAATCCAATCTTATGGATTTGAAAATTTTAAGAAGGGATGAGATATGGCTTGCAGAACGTGATAGTGATAATATGACCTCACTTTATACATTAGATAAGTTTAAAATCCGTTATGACAAGGTAGTCTCCAGAGATTATTTGTCAGGCAGATATGGAGCTGTTCCTATATTTAAGGACTTTGATTATGTGTGGGGGAGGGATGGGGATTGGAAAGACTGAATTTAAGAAAACCAAAACCATACGATTACAGTTCAGAGGCTGGAACAGTAAAACCAAGAGTTCACTTTTACTGTGTATCAGAGGGCGCAACGGAAGAGTCATATTTTGAGGGAATACGCAACAATAGAGTAACATTACGTATAAAAAATGATGTTTTTATTGAAATTGTCCCCAAGGAAAATGGGCAGGAAACTTATAGTCATCCGTTGCAGCTTGTAAATGCCTGTTTACATTCAATGGGGCGTATAGATAATGAGGGACAAGAGTTACCAAAGGACAAGTGGAAAACTTATTGCGCCTGGGAAGATTTCGATCCGGAAATAGATGTTGTTTGTGTAATATTTGATAGGGATTATAAAGGTTTGACCGCATGTCTGGATGAGATATTCAAACTATGTCTGCTACATAAGATTCGTATTGTTATTTCTAATCCCAATTTTGAATTATGGCTCTTGATGCATTTTCCGGGATTGGAGAACTATGATAAAAATAAGCTTTTGGAGAACCGTAAAAATCTGAGAAAACAATTGTTCCCGGATGCTTCCGAAAAGAAACGATATCTGGAAATTCTGGTGGGCCAGCATTCAGAGGGTTATAGTAAAGGAAGTAAACTGAAATTTGAACGTTTCAAGCAAAATGTAGATCTGGCAGTTGAACAAGCGGCTCTTTTTTGCGAAGAGCCGGAGGCGATTAGAGAGGAATTGGGAACCTCCGTTGGAAAACTTATACGTGATATGCGAACTTGAACGATTTATCAGATAGGTTGCATTAGCATCAGACTACAGGGAAAATTATTTTCATCACAAAGCCCTCTCCCCACCGGGAGTCCGCTTCCAGCGTCAGTTTAAGATCCCCGGCAATTTCCTTTGCCAAATACAGTCCCATGCCAGTGGCCTTCTTCCTGCCTTCCCCGGAATCCCCGGTAAAGCCTTTTTCAAAAATATAAGGCAGGTCACTGCTGCGTACGCCCATGCCATTATCACGGATGATCAGCGAGCAGTGAGCTTCTTTGCGGATAAAGAAAAGGGATAGCTCGGGCCGGATATCGTCACGGCAGTATTTTACGCTGTTGCTGATAACCTGGCTGAGCAGGAAATGCAGGCCTCTCCGATCTGAAAAAACAGCGGCGTCACAAATATCCGTGCTTACCAGGAACCCTTTTCCCTCCAGCAGGGGACGGTAATCCTCCAGCACGTCCTCCACACATTCAGAAAGTGAAAGGGTTTCCAGCAGATAGTCCTTCCGCGCGCTTTTCAGGCGGGCGTAGAAAAGCATCTGGTTCACGGATTCCTGCATCCGGTTCCGGATATAGTCCAGCTTCTGCTGTTCATGCTCCGGCATGTCGTCCCGCCGGTTATCGATCAGCATGGTGAGCAGGGAAACAGGCGTTTTGATTTCGTGGGCCCAGGCTTCCACATAATCTTCATAGTCGGATATCCGGCCCTGCAGCAGCTGATATTCCTCCTGCTTTTGGCGGAGCGCGGCGCCAAGGATACGTATCATGTCTTTTTCAGCCGCACCGGAGAGACGGAGCAGCTGTTCCTCCTGATATTCCTCAGGCGTGTGCAGAAATGCCAGAAATGCCTTCTGCCGCCTGTTTTCACGTAAAATTACCACGGACAGGACTGCTGAAAACAGCAGTAGGGTGCCAAGCACCAGGAATGCGGCAAATGCCTTCAGGGCCTGTATGTCGGCAAGCCACAGCAGCAGGACGAAGACGCCGTCCGTGCCAAGAAGCAGCAGAAGCCAGGGCAGGTATTGCCTGCAGATTTTCCAGTTATGTTTCATCGTTATTTTCCTCAGGGATCAGCTGATAGCCCACACCGCGCACGGGGATGATTTTCCGGCGCATTTCCAGCTCCTGCATGGTCCTTTTCAGTCTGGTCAGATTGACCTGGAGTGCATTTTCGTCGATATACTCCGTGGTTCCCCACAGGGCGGTAAGCAGCTCCTCTTTTTTTACGGGATTGGCGCCGTGGAGGAGAAAAGCTTCCAGAAGCTTTCCCTGATTCCCCGGCAGCACCACGGATTTATTATGGATATAAAGCGTATAGGTCTGGCGGTCCAGCAGGAAATCCGGGCCTTCCAGCATATGGGCGCGCCCTTCATAGCGTTTTAGCACATTGGCTGCCCTTGCCAGCAGGCGTTCCTTCCGGCAGGGCTTTGTGAGATATTCATCCGCGCCCAGCTCCAGGGCATGAAGTTCATCCCGCATCTGATCACGGGAGGTCAGCACCAGTACGGGGATGGCGCTTTTCTGCTTTATTTCCCGGCAGATCTGAAAGCCGCTTGCCTGGGGGAGATTGATATCCAGAAGGATCAGATCGGGAGACAGCCGGAGCAGCTGGCCGGCGGTGTCCTCAAAGATGGTGATTTCATGCACCTCATAATCCGCGCTTCGCAGCATTTCCGCAAGCTCTTCCCTCATATAGACTTCATCCTCCACAATTGCAATCCGTTTCAAGCATCTTTCTCCCTTCTTTTTTATTTCCGCGGGCAACGAGCCAAGCAGCCATGCTTGCATGGATATTTGGCGACTGCCGCGAGGGCCTATGCCTCCCGCTCCGGCACCATGAGAGTCAGCAGGTACCGGCAGCTCAGCTTTTTAACAGCAGCCATATAAATGTATTCTACTATAAGGAGCAGTAAAATCATAGCCAGGGATAACCACATCAGTGAGGAAATATATGGCTGGCTCCGGGATGGAAGCAGGCCGCTTAACAACGACCTCACGCCGAAAAGACTGCTCACCGCTGCGACGGCGACAGGAATCCCGAAAAACCAGCGGATCTGTTTTGCGGCGGAGCAGCAGAGCGTCTCACAGGGGGCGCCCAGCCTTATCAGGGTTTTGTAGCGCCGCCGGTTTTTCTGCTGCTGTGTAAGGAACTGTACGCCGAGGACCGTATTTGCAACGATCAGGAAAATAATTGCCAGGTAAATGGTAATATAGCTGACGGATACCACATAAAAAAGCTGCCGTCCTATGTTCTGCAGGTAGCTTTCATAGGGAATGCCGGTGCGGGTAAGCCTGTCGTTGGTTTCGGAAACCGCCCCAAGCAGGCTCTGCCCTTTCAGCCTGTCGGGAGAAAGCACCGCGTTGAGATAAACGGCATAATTGCCGTCCGTCATGCGTTCAAAGACTTCGTCCGGCACAATGAGCGCCAGGGCCAGGGTAATGGAACGATCCACGACGAGGTTGGTGGTATTGACATTGCCGGTGAGCAAAAAGGCTTCCCCTGCAATCCATATCTCAGGGCGTCCGTCAAGGATCCCGTTGAAAAGGACAAGCCGGTTGTTTCCGGTGAAATCCGTATCCATATAGACCGCCGCCTCATTGCCGGACAGCGTTATCTCCGGAAGTCCGGCGGCAGCAAGCAGCTGGTTATATCCGGACAGGGCGATCAGGCGCGGCGTATATCCATCGGAAAAATTGTTCAGAAGGACATCCCTGCCTTCAGATTCAGGCAGGCCCTCCAGCGCCTTCAGGACTGCGTCCATGGAAAAGCGCGGCGTGTTCTCCTCTGCGGGAATGATATGCCCGACCTTCATTTCAAACAGGCTGCCAAACGTATCGGAAAAACCGGCGGCGGAGAGCTGTTCCCGTATGACGGAAGGATTATCCGGGCAGGGAAATGTGTAATCGAGGACATGCTGCTCAGAATCCCCGTAAACCAGCGCGACTGCCACCCCTGTGCCAAAGCAGCAGAGCGCAGCCAGAATCAGCAGCGAGCTGATGGCAAGGGCGTGGGAACGGTGGATTACGTTTTCCTGCAGCTGACGGAAGGTGAAGGTATGCAGCTTTTTTTCCCGGCCGGCGCGGCCTGCCAGCAGCCCCAGGAAAGAGCGGAGGCCGAAAAAGTACAGGAGAGTGCCCAAAAAGCCGGACAGCAGGGTAATTCCCATATGGGCAACATTATTCCAGGAAAAACCGCAGATAGCCATGGTATAAGCTGCTGCAAGCAGCGCGGCGCCGGCAAGGAGGGCCAGTGCATAAACGGCGGAGGGCAGCTGCTTTTTAGTCCCATCCGGGGCCTCTGTCAGCAGGCTTCCGATTTCCTCCCCCGCGATGCGCCCGCTGAGTATCATAAAGGCGGCCAGTTTGATCAGGGCGAACCCAATGGCTGTCCACAGGATTGCAGTCAGGGAAATGTTCAGGCGGTGGCCGATGATCCCCAGGCCGGTGAGACGCGCCGTGATCAGGCTGATCAGCTCGGACAGGAGGACAGCGGCGGGCAGGCCGATGGCAAGCACGAAGGCGCTGTTTCGTATATCCTCTCCCAGAAGCAGGAAAAACAGCCTGGAACGGCGCATTCCCAGCATCAGATACACGCCGAATTCATGCCTGCGCCGTTCCAGCTGGTATTTGCTGGCAAAGTAAATCAGGAAGAACAGGATGAGCAGGGTCATCCCGTAAAACAAAGGGATCATCCGAAGCAGCCTGCTGATGGCGTCGCTTTCCATTTTCATGAGAAATTTTATCACATCCTGTTGGGACAGGGATAAAATGATATAAAAGGCAATCACCGAGATGAGCAGGGAAGCGAAAAACAGTCCGTTTTCTTTTCTGCTCCGTCTGCTGTTGCGTGAAATCAAATCAAAGAACATTTGCACTGCCACCTCCTAACTGGGCCATGACCTTCAGGATTCGTTCATAGAATTCCGGCCGGGATTCCTCGGGCACATTCTTTCGCAGCTCATGGAAAATAACGCCGTCCTGGATAAACAGGATCCTTTTACAGTAGCTGGCTGCATTGGCATCATGGGTGACCATGAGGATGGTGGTATTGTGTTCCTGGTTCAGTCCTGACAGCTTTTCCATCAGCGACTTTGCATTTCCGGAATCCAGGGCGCCCGTAGGCTCGTCCGCCAGGACAATATCCGGCCGGAGGATCAGTGCCCTCGCTGCGGCAATGCGCTGTTGTTGGCCGCCGGACATCTGCGCCGGGAACTTATCCAGCACATCCGTAATTTCCAGATAGTCCGAAAGAGACTGCAGACGCTCCCTGCTTTCCTTTGCCGGGACACCGTGCAGCGACAGCGGCAGCAGAATGTTTTCCCGCCCGGTGAGATTGTCCAGCAGCTCAAAGCTCTGGAACAGATAGCCGATTTTCTTCCCCCGGTATTCCGCCAGGTCCGCTCCCCTAAGAGAATGCACATCGGTTTCCCGCATGCGGATCCTGCCTCCTGTGGGCCGGATGACCGTTGCAATGCAGTTAAGCAGCGTGGATTTCCCGGAGCCGCTGCTTCCCATAATCCCCAGAAACTCGCCGGCCATCACCTGAAAGGTAATGCCGTTGAGAGCCTTTGTCTGATTATTTCCTTTCCCATACGTCTTGCGCAGGGAATCAATTTCAAGAATCTGTGTTGTCATATCGTTCCTCTCCTTTCCTGTCTGTACACATCATAGCACAGGCAGTCCGGTAAGGACACTTACAGTGGATGAAAGGTTTCCCGTTATTGTATTGAACTTATCTGGGGAAAAGCCCCCATTGCTTCAAAACTCTTTCTATAGTAATATAGTATCGATGGAGAAGAGTGGAGAAAATTTCACTTTCATATGCCGGAAGACAGATATCTGTGGCCGGCTGGTTTGTACGCGCGCCAAATGCGCAGAAGGGAGATAGTGTGAGTAATAATGCAAAAAAAGTTCTGTTTTGTCTGGCAGCGGTATTTTTTATCGCTTTCGGGGTGGTTACCTATCGGGGATATGATAAGATGACGAAATATTATAATTCCGGTATAAGCAGTCTCAACAAAAACGCTTATGTTGAGGGAGATGCCTATAATTATATTATTAACGGCACCTATGCGACCGCTTATTTTGTTCTTGGATCAGGCTTCCTGCTTACCAGTGCGGTATGCATGACCGGCGGATTGCTGATTACTGCAATTGACGGAAAAAATGAAAAAGCTGCGGCTGAAGGCCGGGAAGCAGCCGGGGAAGAACTGCCTCCGCTGTAACATAAGGAAGGAAATATGCGGTTATGGGAAGATATAAGACGGTGAAGTACCTGCAGGAAAAGCAGTGGAGTGCCGGATCTCCGGTTATGCTGAATAAAGGCGCTGTTTTAAAGGATACAGTGACCGGTAACCATATATTGCAGCTGCAGTTTATCTGCCTGTCTGAAAAGGAAATAAGGGAGGCAGTCGTTGAGATTGCCTGCCTTGATTTTTTAGGGAAATGCATTGAAACCCTGGACTATACATATACAGACCTGAAGGCGGGGCGGAACGAGCTTTTTGGCGACAGGGTTCCGGTTTTTTTCAGCAATGCAAAAGCAAGAAATTTCGAAATCAATATAAAGGAAATAACTTTTCAGGACGGAACGCGCAGCAGGGCAGAATATAAGCTCAGCGCTGCGGGAGAGCGTCAGGAAAAGAAAAAGGGCAGAAGCATTGAAGAAAATCCTGAAAAAACCGCTCAAAGATCCAGAAAAAGAAAGATAGCGGCAGGCGTGGCCTCTGCTGTCCTTGTCTGTGCCGCTGCTGTGTCGGCAATTATTTTTTTATTGATTCCGAATATGAAGTATATGGAAGCGGTTAAGCAGGCGGAGCTGGGGCAGTATGAAACTGCTATTGAGAGTTTTAAGCAGCTGGGTGATTTTAAGGACAGCCAAAACCAGGTAGTTGAAACTACTTACCTGATGGCTCTGGATAAAAAGGAAAGCGCGGAAAATATACAGGACTATGAAGCTGTGCTTAAGATACTGGATTCCATCCGGAAGGAAAAGGACTGCACGCAGGCCGTAAAAGAGACCCGCTACGCCATGGCAGAAATTTTGATGAAGAATGCCGTGGATGTAAAGGATTATAGAGAGGCGCTGAAGATATATGACAGCTTGCAGGGATTCCTGGACAGCAAAGGAAAAATCCTTGAATGTAATTATCAAATTGCCTGTATTTACAGTGATTCGCAGGACAGGGTGTCGGAAGCAAAGGATATGTTCACGGAATTAGGAGACTATAAGGATTCCAGGAAGCAGATTGCAGATATCTTAAAAGAACATGTGGAACTGACGGAGGAATATCTGACAGCTTTGGAATTCTGGGAGTCGTCTGATTTCGATGAAGCGCTGGAAATCCTTGATAAAATGGATCAGGATAACGAATATGTGTTGGAGCTGCGGGGAAAGTGCCTGGAGACAAAATATTTGATTGCTGTTTCAAATTGGAGGTATCAGAGATATGAGCTGGCGCTGAAGCAGTTTGAGTCCATCAGAGAATATAAAGACAGCGAGGATTATATAAAAAAGATAAATGATTTGGATAAGCAGCAGGCAGCGGCAAAGGCGGAAGCCCAGAATGCTGTCAGCCTTGCGGAACTGCTGACCTGGCTGAACGGAAACTGGTCAGGAGACGGTATTTACTGGAAGGCTGTTACCTTTACCAAGCTTTCTGATAATACGATGGCGCTGGATGGAACATTTAGCAGGGTTTCAGGATTCGTGGGGAGTGCGAGCAAGCTATCCAATTCGTCATTGCAGCTTGTATTTGTTACAAGCAACTTTGGATTCCAGGACATTTGTATTGTTACCAAAACCGGTGAAAACAGCGCTACGCTCAAGCGGTGGAGCGTTACTGAAAAGGGAATTAAAAGCAAGGAAGATGTCATACATTTGGTCCGGTAAGGAAAATGCAATACAGTTATATAAAAAAATTTATAAAAAATGAAAGGATTCCGTTTCTCCAATCGTATTAGTATCAGAACAATGAAAAATGGAGGAACCAATCATGAAAAAAACAATCGTAGCTCTTGCACTTTCCGCGGTTATGCTTACCGCTATGCCGTTAACCGTATTTGCCCATGGACACAGCCACGGGACGGATTCGTCCGCCGCCTGCAATTCCCTCTGCAGTGTGGAAAACTGTAATGAGACCGGGAACCATCAGCACGACGGCGTTACGTACTCCGGCCACTATATCGGTGACGGCCACGATTACCATCAGGCCTGCACCACCGAGGGATGTACCCGGACCGGCTGCCATGAACACAATGGAACTGTCTGCCTGCCCCACAGCGGGAATGGCTGTAACGGCGCTTCCGGCTCCCATCATAATGGAAGCCATCATGGCGGGAACCATCATTAAAAGTCAGGAGAGCCAATCACTGATTAGCTAACAGGTGATGTCATGCGGAATGAAGCCGAGGTGAACCGTGCCATTGATTTGTATGCGGACACGGTCCGCCGGATCTGTTTTTTATATCTGAAAAATGATGCGGATGTGGATGATATTTTTCAGGAGGTATTTCTTAAATACCTCCTGCATCCCTCCTCTTTTGAAAGCGATGCCCACGAAAAGGCATGGCTTATTCGTGTTTCCATCAACGCCTGTCAGGATCTTCTGAAAAGCTTCTTCCGCAGGAGGGTGCGCTCCATTGAGGAGGTAACTACGGAACCGTTTTACCTGCAGGAGGATAAGGGCCTGTTGGATGCCGTTTTCCGTCTCGCCCCGAAATACAGGAATACCATCTACCTGTTTTATTATGAAGGCTATACGGCGGTGGAAATAGCCGGGATATTAAAACGCAGTGAAAACACGATTTACACCTGGTTAGACCGGGCGCGAAAGGAACTGAAAAAGCAGTTGGGAGGTGAGTGGGATGGAAAGTAAGCTTCGCGGTACCTTTGATAAAATCCATGCGGATGCGGACCTGAAGGAGAGGACGGCGGAATACCTGCGCGGGGAAATCGGAAAACGCCGCCGGGCGGCATGGATGGGA